>CAYHCW010000311.1:0-4304 GCA_964355025.1 uncultured Gemmatimonas sp.
GTCGATGATGCCGTACCCCTTGGCCTCCTCGGCCGACATGTAGAAGTCCCGGTCGAAGTCCCGCTCGATCTGCTCCACCGGGCGTCCGGTGTGCTGGGCCATCAGGTCGTTCATCTTGCCGCGGAGATAGATGATTTCCCGCGCCTGGATCTCGATGTCCGACGCCGTCCCCTGCGAACCGCCCGAGGGCTGGTGCATCATGATGCGCGCGTGCGGCAGCGCCGACCGCTTGCCCTTGCGGCCGCCGGCCAGCAGGAAGCAGCCCATCGATGCCGCCATGCCCATGCAGATGGTGTTCACCGGCGACTTCATCCACTGCATCGTGTCGTACATCGCCAGCCCGGCCGACACGCTGCCGCCCGGCGAGTTGATGTACAGGTGAATGTCGCGCCCCGGGTTGTCCGCCTCGAGAAACAGCAGCTGGGCAATCACCATGTTCGCCACGTCATCGTTGATCGGCGTGCCGAGGAAGATGATGCGGTCCATCAGCAGGCGCGAATAGATGTCGTAGCTGCGCTCGCCGCGGCTCGACCGTTCGATTACGTAGGGATTGGGGATCATCGGCATGTCGTGGTCCTCTGCTGGGTAATGGCCGTTCGTGCGTTGCGTCGGAGGCCCCTGCGCCGCCGGTGTCCCAAGGTGCTCAGCCTACGCCTGCTCGACTGTGTTGTGTGCGAGGAGCCACGCAAAGACGCGGTCCTCGGTAATTCCCCGTTCGAGCTCCTGCAGCCGCCCCGCCTTCTGCAGCTGCGCGTACACCTGCCCAGGATTCGCGCCGCGCTTCTCGGCCATCTCCTGAACCCGAGTATCGACATCGGCCTCGCTCGCCGTGAGTCCCTCGCGGGCAGCCAGCGTTTCGATGACGAGATCCCGGCGCACCTGGCGCTCGGCCGTGGCCCGGAACTCGCCGGCGAACCGCTCGTGCTCCGCCTCGGGAATCTGGTACGCCTTGCCGTACGACTGCACCAGGCTGTTCACCCACGACGGCGGCACCGAAAAGTCGTTGGCGCCGATGATCTCGTCGAGGATCAGGCCGCGCACGGCCGCATCGGCCTCGCGCAGCGAGCCCGCCTCGAGGTCCGTGCGCACCGCGGTCGTGAGCGCCTCCAGTGAGTCGAAATCGCCCATTTCGCGCGCCCACGCGTCGTCGAGCGCCGGCACCGTCTTGCGCTTCACTTCCTTCATTTCCGCGCGCACCATCTTGGTCTTGCCGCGCTGCGCCTCGTCCGGGAAGTCGTCCGGCCACCGCACGCCCTTTTCGGCGGTCTGGCCCGGAGCGAGTTCCATCAGCACCTCCTCGATGGGCGCGATGGCCTGCCCGGCGCCCAGGACCACCCGGTACTCCTTCCCCTCGGGGAGTTCCCCCGCCTCATCGGCCATCGCCAGCATCACCACCACCATGTCGCCTTCCACCGGCTTCTCCGTCACCGGCGTCCACACGGCGCGCTGGTCGCGCAGCTGCTCGATCTGGTCCTTGACCGTGTCGTTGGTGACCGTCGTCGATGGCCGCGTGACGCGGAACCCCTCGACCTTGGCGAGCGTGATCTCCGGCTGCACTTCGCAATGCAGCTCGAAACTCAGCGACTCGTCGTCCCCGAACTTCACGTCGTGCGCGTGAGGCTGGGTGACGAGCTTCAGCTTCTCACGCTCGACGACGGCCGTGTAGGCGTCGCGCATCACCGCCTCCAGCGCCTCCTGCTGGATGGCCTCGGCGTACTTCTTTTCGACCATCGCGGTGGGCGCCTTGCCCACGCGGAACCCCGGCATGCGCACCTGCTGCGCCACCCGCTTGGCCGCCGCCTTCTTGGCGTCCTTGACCGTGGCACCCGGAACGGCGACCTGTATGCGGCGCTCGGCGCCCTCTGACTTCGTGGTGGTGATCTCGATTTCCATGGCGTGCGGCCGCTATCCGGCGATAGGTGCAAACAGGGCAGAATCCCCCACTGCCCAAGGCTGGGCGGCGGGGGCTACGATAGAGTGAATAATAGGCGCGCGATTGGGAAATTGGAATGTGTTGGAGAGAGTACGACAGAGAACGACAGAGAACGACAGAATACGACAGAATACGACAGGGGTCACATCCGTCGTATACTGTCGTCTTCTGTCGTTCTCTGTCGTCTTCTGTCGTTCTCTGCAGTCATGCGGAAGACGGGACTCGAACCCGCAAGGGTTACCCCACCAGATCCTAAGTCTGGCGCGTCTGCCAGTTTCGCCACTCCCGCGTCCCACCAAACTAGGGGCGGGGCACCCCGACGGTCAAAGCGAAGAGGCGGAGCCGCTTGCGCGACCCCGCCTCGTCCACTGGCCACGACCTGGCAACCGTCAGTTGCCGATTCGCAGGTTCACCACCCGAGTGCCCCAGCCGGTCTGGCTCCGGCCGGCCACCAGCAGGCTGACGAAATCGCCATCCTTCACGCGGCTCAGGGCCGCCTGGAGGTCGGCTACGCTGCGAATCACCGCCCCCGGCGCCGGCCGGATCACCTTCACGATGATGTCACCCTGGCCCAGCCGCTGCGCGGACGCGCCGGCCGCGTCGACCGATCGCACCACCAGGCCGAGGTACTCCGCGGGAATCTCGTTGGCCTTCGCGACTTCCGCACTCACCACCTCGACGCTCACCCCGAGCTTGGAGTTCGAGACGGTCGTGCCCTCCACCGGCTTCTCGTCGGCGGCGGCTACCTGCTCGGCCTCGGCCGGCGCTTCCTGCAGCTTGATCTTGAACGTCTTGCGGTCGCCGTACCGCACGACCTCGATTTCAATCGTCTCGCCTGGCTGGTGCATGCGCACTTCACGCTGCAGGCTCGACACGCGGTCCACGTCCTTGCCGTTCACCTTCACGATGATGTCGCCCGGCTCCATGCCGGCGCGCCGTGCCGGGCTGTCCTCGGTGGGGAACCCGCCCACCTTGGCGCCGGCAATCTGCTTGAGGCCCGCCACCGCGGCGTCCTCGGCGTTCACGTCATTGATGCTGATGCCCAGGATCGCCCGGCGCACGCGGCCGTGGGCGACGATGTCTTCCATCACGGTCTTGGCCAGCGTAATCGGGATCGCAAAGCCGTACCCCGCGTAGAACCCGGTCTGGCTGGCAATCGCCGAGTTGATGCCGATCACTTCGCCGCGCGTGTTCATCAGCGGGCCACCCGAGTTGCCTGGATTGATGGCCGCGTCGGTCTGGATGAAGTCGGTGATCGCGTACGTATCGCGGTTCAGGCCGGCCAGCTCATTGCCGCGTCCCTTGGCGCTGATGATGCCGGCGGTGACGGTGAAGTTCAGGCCGAGCGGGTTGCCGATGGCCACCACCCACTCGCCGATGCGCAGCTTGTTGTCGTCCCCCAGTCCGACCGTCGGCAATCCCACGCCGTCGATCTTCAGCACGGCCACATCCGTCTGCGGATCGCGCCCGATGATCTTGGCCTTGAACTCGCGGCGGTCGCTCATCAGCACCTTTACGCGGTCGGCACCCTCCACCACGTGGTTGTTGGTGAGGATGTAGCCATCCTTGCTCACGATGAAGCCCGACCCGCTGGACTCGGCCGGCCCCTGTTGCTGCTGCTGGCGCGGGTCGAGCTGGTTGAAGAACTCCTCGAAGCCCGGCGGCACGTTGCGCCGCTGCTGCGTGCCCGTGCCCTGGCGGGGACGGCGCGCATCACGCTCCGCCTGGATCGACACCACGGCCGGCGTCACGCGCTCGGCGATGGCGGCAAACCCCTCGTTGGGCGCGCCGCTCGGCAGCGGCGCCATGGTCTCGGTGCGAACCTTGCCGCCCGCCTGGGCAAACAGCCCCTGCGTCCAGTCGAGCGACGAGGCGAAGAAGACGCCGCCGATGAAGGCGGTGGCGGCCACGGCCGCGATCTTTGAACGGGAGAAATGGAAGTTCATGGGAGGAACAGTACTCGTGAAAAGGGTCGGAGTGTTAGACCCACGGGGGCGTCCCAAAGTTTCCTACGGCTTCTTCTCATCCACAATCTCGTAGTCCGCGTCGGCCACGTCGTCCGGCTTCTTCTCGGCCTCGGGCGCGGCTCCGTCGGCTGGCTGCTGGCCGGCGTCCGGCGCCTGTTGCTGCGACTCGTAGAACGACTTGCCGGCGGCCTGGTATGCGGCGCTCAGTTCTTCGAGCGCGGCGCGCACTTCGGCCAGGTCTTCGCCGCGATGCGCCTTGCGGGCGCGTTCGACGGACGCGTCGAGCCGCGTCTTGATCTCGGCCGGGAGCTTGTCGCTCCATTCCTTGGCGTTCTTCTCCACCTCGTATGACATCGAGTCGAGCCGGTTGCGCGTGTCGATCTCCTCGCGGCGCTTCTTGTCCT
>CAYHCW010000312.1:0-4304 GCA_964355025.1 uncultured Gemmatimonas sp.
ACCCCGTGCTCGCCGACGTCCTTGGCCCCTTCGCCAACGTCGCCTGGCCGTGGTATGTCCTCATCGGCACCACGATCACCATGGCCGTCGGCACCTTGAGTTCACTGTCGCACTCCTCCGACGGATCGCGGGGCGCCACGACGTGAACGCGCTGCGCCCCACGCCTCCTCTCCGGTTCTCATGAGCACACTCATCGTTGGCGTTGATGGCGGCGGCACAAAGACCAGGGTCATCGTCGCCGACTTGCAGGGACACGAACTGGCCACTGCAACCGGCCCGGGCAGCGCCATTTGTCCGCCGGGAGACCCGGTGCGGTCGGCGGATGTCATTGCCCAGACGGTGCGCGAGGCGCTCGCGGCGTGCGGACACGCCGATGAGACGCCGGGTGTGCTCTGTGCCGGCTTGTCGGGTGCTGGTCGCGAACCGGAGCGGCTGGCCGCGCGCGACGCCCTGCTGCGGCTCAAGGTGGCCGACGAAGTGATCATCGAAGCCGACGCGTCCATCGCGCTCGAGGACGCGTTCGGCGATGGACCGGGCATCCTGCTGGTCAGCGGCACCGGCTCCGCGTGCTTCGGGCGATCACCCACGGGCGTCTTTGCCCGATGCGGCGGCTGGGGGACGAACATCGGCGACGAAGGGAGCGGCGCGTGGATCGGCCGGAAGACGCTGAGCATCATCACCGCGGCGGCGGACGGCCGCGAGCCCGACACGGCGTTGCTCGGCGCGGTGCTCACCGCCCTGGAGCTCGAAAACAGCGAGGGCCTCATTGCCTGGGCGGGGCATGCCACTCCCGCCATGCTGGCGCGACTGACGAGCACCGTCATCACCGTGGCCGCCCTGGGTGACCAGCGAGCCAACACGCTGCTGACCATGGCCGCCGAGGAACTGGTGACCCACGTGCGCGCGCTGGCGCGACAGCTGTTCATCGACGAACGTGCGACGATTCCGGTGGCGCTCTCCGGCGGGCTGATGGAACGCGGCTCGCTCCTCCGCAAGCTCGTCGAACACCGACTCAAGAGCGCCGCACCCGGCGCGACGGTGCGGGCTGAGCCGGTGGATCCGGCGCGTGGTGCGGTGCGCGTGGCGATGCACAAGGCGACGCAACGGGCATAATCCGTCGTACGCAGGACGGCACGAATCCCCGGCCGGGCGCCAACGCCCCCGCCCGGGGCTTCGTACATTCTGGGTGCGCACTGCCGTCCACCGTCTCCCGCCCACTGACCGTCGAGGCCGTATGTCGTTCTCCCGCCGTTCGCTGCTTGCCGTTGCACTCGTACTCGCCGCCGCACCGCTCGCCGCGCAACGCACCGACCTGAAGACCGGCACCAGGTTCGAGCCGTACTTCAACGTGGCGTCACCGATGCTGCTCACGTCGGCGGCCCGGGCGGATCGCGTGGCGTGGAAGACGTACGAGAGGGGAATGCGCAACGTGTACACGGCGGCCGCGCCGCTGTGGAAGCCCGTGAAGCTCACGGCCTTCAACGAAGACAACGGCATCGAGATCTCGAACATCATGCTCTCCGCCGACGGTGCGGTGGCCGTCTTCGTGCGCGGGGACGTCTCGCCGGCGCGCGACTGGATGGCGAATCCATCGCACGATCCGGACGGACCCGAACGCGCCATCTGGGCGGTAAGGACCAGCGGTGGCCCGGCGTGGAAGGTGGCCGTGGGCGGTGCGCCGTCGCTCTCGCCGGACGGCAAGGCCGTGCTGTACGTGAAGGACGGGCAGATCTACCGTGCACCGGTGACGCCCGGCACCGCCGTCAGCGCCATGGACAAGGGCGCCAAGGCCTTCATCACGGCGTGGGGTCGGCAGAGCAACCCGCGCTGGTCGCCGAACGGCAAGAAGATCGCGTTCGTCAGCGACCGCGAGAACCACGCGTTCATTGCCATCTATGACGTCGCCAAGCGCAACCTGAGCTACATCGACCCCAGCGTCGACTGCGACGGCAATCCCGTCTGGTCGGCCGACTCCAGGCAGATCGTGTTCACGCGTCGCCCCGGCACGCCCTTTGGCGCGCAGAACCAGGAAGGATCGGGCGGCATCGGCAACCCGCAGGGCGCGGTTTTCAGCGCGCAGGCGGCCATCCAGCGCATGCGCAACGGGGGCTTTGGCCCGCCGTGCGGTGGCGGTGGATTTGGTGGCGGTGGCGGTGGCGGGCGCGGTGGCGCTGCGGCGGCGGCGCCGACGGGCGCGCAGCGCCCCGGCTTCTTCCAGGCGGCGTTTCCCGGCGGCTACACGCTGTCGCTGATGGTGGCCGACGTGGCCACGCGCACGGCCAAGGAAGCGTGGCACAACCAGCCCGGCGAGCGCGCGTTCACGTCGCTCAACGGCCTGCGCTACGCCGCCGGAAGCGTCGTCTTCCCCGCTACCGTGCCCAATGATGAATGGGATCGCTGGTTCTCGATCAACCTGACGAACCCGGCCAAGGCGCCGACGCTGCTCACCACCACGGACGGCCTCATCGAGGGCGCGGGTTCGGCCGAGCTGTCGGCTGACGGCAAGACGCTCTTTTACACGACCAATGCCAAGGACATCGAGCGGCGGCACATCTGGTCGGTGCCCGTGGCCGGGGGCACGCCGCAGCAGCTGACGACGGGTGAGGGCATCGAGGTATCTCCCGTGCGCCTGGCGTCGGGCAAGGGGCTCGCCGTGCTGTACTTCGACTTCAACACGCCCGCCTCGGTGGGCATCGTGGCCAACGGCAGCGACAAGGCGAAGATCATCTTCCCGGTGCTCGGCAGGGACTTTCCACGCGATGCGCACGTGAAGCCGCAGATCATCTGGACCAAGGCCGCCGACGGCACCGCGGTGAGCAACCAGCTCTTTCTGCCGAGCGACCTCAAGCCCGGCGAGAGGCGTCCGACGATGGTCTTCGTGCACGGCGGCCCCAGTCGGCAGATGCTCCCGGGCTACCACTACATGGAGTTCTACCACTGGGCCTACGCGTACAACCAGTGGCTGGCCGCGCAGGGCTACATCGTGCTGTCGATCAACTATCGACGCGGCATCGGCTACGGCCGGGCGTTCCAGAACGCGCCAAATGCGCAGGCGCTGGGCAACAGTGAATACCAGGACGTCGTGGCCGGTGCGATGTACCTGCGCACGCGCGATGACGTCGATGCGTCGCGCCTGGGCATCTGGGGGCTGTCGTACGGCGGCCTGCTCACCGCGCAGGCGCTCGCCCGCAACAGCGACCTGTTCGTGGCCGGCGTTGATTACGCCGGCGTGCACCTCTACGGCAGTTCGCTCGACACCGCCGCGCTCTCGTTCAAGTCCTCGGCGGTCGGCGCCATCGACAACTGGAAGTCGCCGGTGCTGCTCGTGCACGGCGATGACGACCGCAACGTGGACTTTGCCCAGACCGTCGGCCTGGTGCAACTGCTCCGCGCGCGGGGCGTGTACTATGAGTTGACCGTCATCCCCGACGACACGCACGAGTCGATGCTCCACAAGAACTGGGTCGACACGTGGGAACGGACGGACCTCTTCATCAAGCGCTTCGTCTGGCAGAAGGAGAAGCCGCCCACGATGACGCCGTGATCCTGCGGCGCATGAATGGACACCGTGCAGCCCTGCCGCTCCTCGCGGCAGGGCTGTTCGCCATCGGGCTTCCCGCGCAGTGGGGATCCGGGCTCACGAGGCTGCTGCCAAAGTCACCCTGAGCCACGCGCACCGCGGCGCGTGGCGCACGAGGGCCTGGCGTTGCAGTTTGGAAGTTCCTTTTCCAGCCGCCCATGCCCCTCGCCCCGTTCCATCCCATCATCTACGTGCGCGGCTACGCCATGTCGGCGGCCGATCGCGACGAAGCGGCCGCCGATCCGTTCTGCGGATTCAACCTCGGCTCTACGCTGCAGCGCGCCACGACGGACCGGAGAAAGCCGGCCCGCAAGTTCGTCTTCGAGTCGCCCGTAGTGCGCCTGATGTCGGACCACGGGTACTCCGACGTCTACGAACAGGGGCTCGACATCATGGATCCCGACTGGTCGAGCACCATTCCCTACCGCTCCATCATCGTCTTTCGCTACTACGACGATGCGTCGCACCTGCTGGGCGACGGCATCACGTCGTCCATGGAGCGCTACGCCACGGACCTGGGCGCCCTCGTGCTCCGGGTCCGCGACCTCGCGTGCGCGCGCGCCGAAAATGGCGTGACGCCCGAGACCTTCCGATGCCACCTCGTGGCCCACTCCATGGGCGGCCTCATCTGCCGGGCATTCTTGCAGAACACGGCGCGCGCGGCGGACGAGGCGCGCACGTGCGTCGACAAGCTCTGCACCTATGCAACGCCGTACAACGGCAG
>CAYHCW010000313.1:0-4283 GCA_964355025.1 uncultured Gemmatimonas sp.
GCCTCACCGGTGCGGAACGCAACCCGGGTCTCGGCCGCCACAAAGGGCTGTTTTCGGACAGACTTGCAAGCTACGCAACGACTTACCCCGGGTCAAGGGAGCGCGTAGTGCGGCCCCGCCAGCCGCACCTCTCGCAACGCCAGCAGTATCTCGGCCGCCGCACCCGGATCGGGGCGACCCGACCCGCGCAGGAACGGCGAAAGCCGGTCAAGCATCCGGTCCAGAAACCGGACGGTGGCGTCGGGGTCGTGCACGGCCAGCCCCATGCGAGTGAGACACGCGAGTGCCACGAGTTCGCCGTCGATGCCGCGCAGGTCGAGCTGGCTCTCCTGCGCCGACGGCGCAGCGCGGCCGAATCCCTTCGCGCTGGCGAGGAGCTGCCGAGCCATCGCCGGATCAGCGCCGACCACGGCGTCGGCCGCCATGCAGTGCTGCACCAGCAGGTCCGACGCCGTGCCCGTCGGTACCGGCGCCTCACCTGATCGCAGGCTGGCGGCCAGCGCGGCCGACGCGGTGTCGGCAAACGCCTGCCAGCCGAGCGCGAGCGCGTCGCCCAGCCGGCGCACTGCATACGGACTCGCTGGCTCGAAGGCTGCCTGGACCCGGAACCGGCGGCGCGGCTGGGCCCCGGTCGAATCGCGCGCCATCATGCTCGCCTGCACGAACTGCCGCAGCCTGCGGTACGAGGCAGTGTCGCCCGTCAGGCCGAGGTGGCGCAGCGTCGGCGCGACATCCGCGAGATACACGAAGCCGTCCCCCCGTGCGAGACGCGAGGCGTCGCCGGTGATTCCCGACACCGCCCGAATGTACGTCTCCGCGCCGTGCACTCGTTCGAGGGACGGGTCGAGCGCACGCTGCATGGGACCTCGCGGGCCCGCGCTCGCGCAGGCGGCGGCCGAAACGGCCAGCACCACGGACAAAACGAGGCGACGCATCAGGCGAGCTCCACCAGGACCGTGCCCTTCTCCACGGCCTGGCCAGCTTGCACCAGCACCGCCTTCACCGTGCCGGCCGTCGTGGCCCGCAGTTCGTTTTCCATCTTCATTGCCTCCATGGCGATCACTCCCTGCCCTGGGCTCACGATGTCCCCGGGCTGCACGTGCACCCTCACGATCATTCCCGGCATCGGCGCCCGCACCGGCAGCGGGCCAGCAGCGTCCGCCTGTCGCGCGGTCAGATCGCGAATGGCGCGCGCACGCTCGTCGAGCGCCAGTGCCTCGATGCGCCAGCCATCGAGCCGCAGCGTGTACCGACCGCGTTCCCCCGGCCGGTCGGCCACCACGCGGTGCACATCGCGGTCAATGCCAACCAGGTGGACGGGCGTCCCCTCGACGTCCGCCAGATGAACGGCGTACGACGCATCGCCAATGCGGGCCGTGGCACCGTCGAGCTCGACCTCAAGTCGCTCACCATTCACGTCCACGATGTACTTCACGCCGCCTCCGGAACCAGTTCGCACACCGTCTCGACGTGCGCCGTCTGCGGAAACATGTCGAAACAGACGAGCGATGCCACTCTCCATCCCGGCAGTCGCGCCACGTCCCGCGCCAGCGTGGCGGGGTCGCAGCTGACATACACGATGGCGCGCGGCGGCGGGTCGGCCCGCGTGAGCGCATCGGTCACCTCCGGCTCGACGCCCGCGCGCGGCGGGTTGAGCAGCACCACGTCGGCGGGCAGCGCCCCCGCCAGCGCCTCCTCCACGCGCGCCGCCACGGCGCGCGACGGCGCGGCCAGCCGCTGCGCGCACCACGCGCTCGCTTCGGCATCGAGTTCGATGGCCGTGACGGCGATGCCGCGCCGTGCCAACGCCACCGCCATGTCGCCGCTCCCGGCGTACCCATCCACCACGGTGGTGGGCGCATGCGCGACAATGAGCGACTCCACATACGCGCCCAGCGCGGCGGCCTCGGCCGCGTTGACCTGCACGAACGACGCGCCGGGGTCGCGATCCACGCGGCGATCGCGGATCAACCGGCGATCCCCCTCGGCATTGATCCACCAGATCGCCGCGGCGGCCGGGACGGCCGCGGCAAACGCGCGCGCGTCGGGCCAGCGCTCGCCCCCCTCGATGATCAGCAGCAGGTCGTCGTCGGCGCGGCGCAGCGACACGCGCAGCGAGGCGGCATCGGGGAGCAGCGGCGCACCCTGCGCGAGCACGTCGCGAAAGCCGGCGACGATGCGCTCTTCGGTGATGAGGCAGTCGTCGAGCGCGAAGACCTCGTCGGGTGTGCCCGCCCGGTGCAGCCCGGCGCGCCAGCCGCTGCCGGCGCGCCGCAGGGTGAGCGTCAGCTTGCGGCGATAGCGGAATCCGTCGGCGCCGCCGCGCACCTCGGGCAACGGCACGTCGCGCTTGCCGATGCGCAGGAAGGCGTCACGCACGATCGACGCCTTGGCGGCGCGCTGCGCGTCGAGCGTCAGGTGCTGCAGTTGGCAGCCGCCGCAGCGGTCGCGCTCATAATGCGCACACGCGGGCGCCGTGCGTCCCGGCCCGGCCCGTTCAATTCCGGTGAGCACCCCGCGCGCGAACCGTCCCTTCGTGACGAGCCGCGCGTGCACGCGGTCGCCCGGTGCCGCGCGCGGCACGAAGACTACCAGTCCTTCGTGGCGCGCCACACCATCACCGCCGCCGGCGATGCTGGAGATCTCGAGCGTCACGAGTTCACTCACTCGGGGCGCAGCCCCTGCGCACGCGCGGCGCGCGCCCACGGCGACAGTTCGGGCAGCGGCAGGTTTCCGACCGTGGCACCCGACACCGCCCGCAACGGCGTGCGCACGCGCCGGTCGCGGTCGGCCAGCAATGCCGCGGCGATCGCCGCCGCTTCCACCTGCGCGCGCGGCGGCGCGGCATTGACGAGCGACTCGAGCCGGCGCTCGAGCCACTGGATGTCGATCGCCCCGCGGCGGAACTCGTCGTCTTCCATTACGCGCAGGTGAAACTCGCGCGACGTCTCCACCCCGTGCACCGTCAGCTCGCCCAGCGCGCGATGCATGCGCGCGATGGCCTCGTCGCGCGTGGGCGCCCACACAATGAGCTTGGCCAGCATGGGATCGTAGAACAGGGTCACCTCGGACCCGGCGCCGACGCCGCTGTCCCAGCGCACACCGGGGCCGCCGGGCACCCGCAGGTAGTCGATGCGCCCCGTGCTAGGCAAGAAGCCGTTGGCCGCATCTTCGCTCGTGATGCGGCACTCCATCGCCCACCCGCGCGGCTCGATGTTCTGCGTGAACGGCAGGCGTTCGCCCGCGGCGATGCGCAGCTGCCACTGCACCAGGTCGATGCCCGTGACCAGCTCGGTCACCGGATGCTCCACCTGGATGCGCGTGTTCATCTCGAGAAAGTAGAACGCGCCCGAGGCGTCGAGCAGGAACTCGCAGGTGCCGGCGTTCACGTAACCCGCCGCCTTGGCGGCGCGCACGGCGGCCGCGCCCATCGCCTTGCGCAGCTCGGCGTTCACCGCCGGGCTGGGCGCTTCTTCGATCATCTTCTGGTGCCGCCGCTGCACCGAGCACTCGCGCTCGCCCAGCGAGATGCACCGCCCGTGCGCGTCGGCCAGCACCTGGATCTCCACGTGCCGCGGCCCTTCGATGTACTTCTCCACGTACACCGCGTCGTCGCCAAACGCATTCTTCGCTTCGCGCTGCGCCGCGTCGAGCGCCGAGGCCATCTGCGTCGCGTCGCGCACCACGCGCATCCCCTTGCCGCCGCCACCCGCTGTGGCCTTCAGCAGCACCGGATATCCGAACTGCGCGGCCACCGCGAGCGCGTCGGCCGCGTCCTTGAGCGCCTCGGTGGTTCCCGGCACCACCGGCACGTCGTGCGCGATGGCCAGCGCGCGGGCCGACGTCTTGGAGCCCATCGCCGCGATCGCCTCGGCCGGCGGCCCCACCCAGATGAGCCCGGAGGCGCGCACCGCGCGGGCAAACCACTCCCGCTCCGAGAGGAAGCCGTACCCGGGGTGGATGGCATCTGCCCCCGCCTCGCGCGCCGCGTCGATGATCAGGTCGCCGCGCAGGTAACTCTCGCTCGACGGCGGCGGCCCGAGGTACACCGCCTCGTCGGCCTCGCGCACGTGCGGGGCGCGGGCGTCGGCCGCGGAGTACACCGCCACCGACTGCAGCCCCAGCTCGCGGCAGGCACGCACCACCCGCAGCGCAATCTCGCCGCGGTTGGCGATCAGCACTTTCTTCACAGCGGAATGTTCCCGTGCTTCTTGGGCGGGTTGTGGTCACGCTTGCCCTGCAGCGACTCGAGCGCCTCGATGAGCCGCACCCGCGTGTCCCGC
>CAYHCW010000314.1:0-4280 GCA_964355025.1 uncultured Gemmatimonas sp.
ATGCGCTGTCAGCACCAACGTTGGCTAGCCCGTCCTACCACGTGAACATCTGGTGGAGTACGCCCAAGACTTTCCGCAACGTGGGTTCCGTAAGCGCGCCCAACCGCTTCGTCAGGCGCTCCTGATCCACCACGCGGAGCTGGTCCACAATGATGTGGCCGTCCTTCCCGGCAAACCGACACGGCACGCGGAATGGGTACTGGTGCACGCCCGTCGTCAGCGGGACGACGATAAAGGACTTCAGGTGCGCGTTCAACTCGTTCGGGGAAACCACCAGGCACGGGCGCGTCTTCCGGATCTCACTCCCACGCGTCGGATTGAGTTGGACGAGATAGACGTCGCCGCGACGCGGCCCGCGCGCTACCGCCATTCCCATTCCTCGGCGTCAAATCGCGTCGCCGTCCCCTCGTCCAGCAGGCCCTCGCCGGTGGCCGCCAACTGCGCCGCGGCGTCCGCCCAACCGGCCCGGACGGCGCGCGAGGGCCGAATGACCAACGCCCCACCCTCAGCGCGCATCTCCACTTCGTCCTCGAATCCGAGCTGCTGAATGAGCGGCTTGGCGAGCCGAAGGCCACGCGAGTTGCCGATGCGCACGAGTCGGGCCTTCATGGGTGCCTCCAGAGTGTAACTACAATGTAATCACAGCTCGCCAGATCCCGCAAGCCGCCTGGATCGGGCCAACTGTATTTCTGCCGCTCTTCTTATGCAGCCCTTTCTATGCAACCAATCTTATGCATTCTCGACCCCCGGTCGCACCGCTGCAAGCCTCTGCGGTGCGCAGGCGCGGGCCGCACCCCGAACTCCGCACCCCGTTTCCGTCACTTCCGGGTAGTACCGTCCGTAATAGTGGACACTACCTTTCTTCCATATGGCAGCGCCCCTGACAACACTCCACGCGCTCGACCCCGCCGTCGCCGAAAAGGAATCGCGCCTCATCGCGTGGTTCCGCAGCCACGGCTCGGTGCTCATCGGCTTCTCCGGCGGCGTGGACTCCGCCTACCTGGCCTGCGTGGCCCTCGAGGCCGTCGGTGCCAACAAGATGCTCGCCGTCATCGGCCGCAGCGCGTCGTATCCGGAATCGCAGTGGGCGCGCGCGCGTGAAGTCGCCGACCGCTTCGGCATTCCGGTGTTCGAACTCGACACCGATGAAATGAACGACCCGCGCTACGCGGCCAACCCGACGAATCGCTGCTACTTCTGCAAGACCGAACTGTGGAGCAAGCTGGTGCCGGTGGCGCGCGCGCGCTCGCTCGCGGTCGTGGCCGACGGCACCAACTTCGACGACCTCGCCGACTTTCGCCCCGGCGCCCAGGCGGCGCGCGAACACGCCGTGCAGTCGCCGCTCGCCGAGCTGGGCTTCACCAAGGACGACATCCGCGCGCTCTCCCGCGCGCGCGACATTCCCACCTGGGCGCAGCCTTCGTCGCCCTGCCTGTCGTCGCGCCTCCCGCACGGCATCGAAGTCACGCCGCTGCGCCTGCGCAAGGTCGAACGCGCCGAGCACGCCCTGCGCGCCCTCGGTGTCACCGGCAACCTGCGCGTGCGCTGTCACGACACGACGGCGCGGCTCGAAATGGACGTGGACCAACTCGCCCACTGGGGCGCCACCGAACGCCACGCCGCCGTGCGCGACGCCGTGCTTGCCGCCGGCTTCGCGCGCGTCGAACTGGACCTCCGCGGCTTCCGCAGCGGATCACTGAATGCGCTGGTGCGCGGCGAGCGCACCGACGCCCGCGTCCTCGACCTGACGGAGACCCACTGATGTTCGGATGCCTCGGGCGGATGGGCTGCCTGCTCCTGATCGCCCTGCTTGGCGTGGGCGGCTACTTCACCCGGAGCTACTGGTACCCGCGGGCACGCGCGCTGGTGGTGGCCGCGCCGCCGGCCGCCAGCGTCCGCTGGGCGCCGCTCACGCCCGACGCCGCGGTCAGCGGCACGCGCATCGCCCTGCGCCTCAGCGAAAAGAACGGCCCGGTGTTCGCCGACCTGTCACCGACGGAGTTCGTCTCCTGGATGATGGTGCCGGCCATGAAGATCCTCGGCTCGTCGGCGGGGAATCCCGAGGCGAGCGTGCACGGCGACACGCTGTTCGTGCGCGCCAGCGTGGCGCTCACGGAACTCGGGGATCCAAAGTCCCTGGGCCCGCTGGCCGGCATGCTCGACGGGCGACAGCCCGTGGTCATCGGCGGCCGCCTCGACATGGCGCAGCCGGGCCTGATGGTCTTTCACGTGACGCAGCTGACCGTGAACGAGCTCAGGCTGCCGTCGAAGGTCATCGAGAAGATCGTGCAGCGCATCAGCGTGAAGTCGCGCACCGACAGCCTCCCGCCCGGCGCCGTGGCCCTGCCCGTGCTCCAGAGCATCGCCGACGTGCGCATCACCAAGGGGCACGTGGTGCTCTACAAGGCCGTGCCGTGAGCCGCCGCATCCTGGTGGTCGACGACGAGCAGGGCATTCGCGACGCCCTGTCGCAGCTGCTCGAGTACGAAGGCTACGAGGTGCGTACCGAGTCGTCGGGTGCGGCCGCCCTGGCGGCGTACGAACAGTTCCGGCCGCAGCTGGTGTTCCTCGACGTCAAGATGGCTGGGCTCGACGGCATGGAGACGCTGCGCCGACTGCGCGCGCTCGACGCCGCGGCCATCGTGGTGATGATCAGCGGGCACGCCACCATCCAGAATGCCGTGGAGGCCACGCAGGGCGGCGCGTATGACATCATGGAGAAACCGCTCGACACCGACCGGATTCTCGTGACGCTGCGCAACGCCATCGGGCACCTCGCGCTGCGCGAGGAGAACGCGCGATTGCGCGAGGTGGTGGAGCAGAAGTACGAGATCGTCGGGCGGTCGTACGCCATACGCGCGCTCATCGAAACGATCGACCGCGTGGCCGGCACCGACGCGCGTGTGCTGGTGACCGGAGAGAACGGCACGGGCAAGGAGCTGGTGGCGCGCGCGCTGCACCGGCAGTCGCGCCGCGCCACCGGGCCGTTTGTCGAAGTGAACTGCGCGGCGATCCCGAGCGAACTCATCGAGAGTGAGCTGTTTGGGCACATGAAGGGGTCGTTCACCGGAGCCATTCAGGACCGGGCCGGCAAGTTCGAGCAGGCCGACGGTGGCACGCTCTTTCTTGACGAAGTGGGTGACATGTCGCTGGCCGCGCAGGCCAAGGTGCTGCGCGTGCTGCAGGAGGGCGAGGTGACGCGCATTGGCGGCGCCAAGCCGCGCAAGGTGGCGGTGCGCGTGCTGGCGGCCACCAACATGCGGCTCGAGGACGAGATCAGCGCCGGGCGCTTCCGTGAGGACCTGTACTACCGGCTCAACGTGGTGCCGATGGTGGTGCCGCCGCTGCGAGAGCGGCGCGATGACATCCCGCTGCTCATTCAGCACTTTCTCGACCACTTTGCCCACCAGGGCGGCATGCAGCCACGCGCGATGGAGCGCGCCGCCGCCGACCGCCTCGGCGCGCTCGACTGGCCGGGCAACGTGCGCGAACTGCGCAACACCATCGAGCGCCTGTTGATCCTGTCGCACGGCGCGCAGATCGCCGTGGCCGACGTGGAGCGCCTGGTGGGCACACGCGCCTCCGAGGGCGCGGCCCTCGGCGGCCTGGAGACGTGCCGCACCTTCGAGGAGTTCAAGCTGGCCGCCGAACGCGCGTTCCTGCTGGTGAAGCTGCGCGAGCACGACTGGAACGTGGCCGAGACCGCGCGCACGCTCGACATGCCGCGGTCGAACCTCTACAAGAAGATCGAGCGCCACGCCCTGGCGCGGGAGCAAGCGTGACGGATCGCAACTGGGACGCCGAACTGAAGAAGATCGACCGGCAGCTCGAGTCGGTGAGCGACGAGGCGATGTTTCCGACAAAGAGTGCAAAAGGGGCGCAGGCACAGGCGCAGGTGGCCGCGGTGCAGAAATCCACCTCCACGTGGGGCGTGTTCCTGCGGCTGACTCTCACGGTGGCGCTGGGCGTTGGCATGGTGTTCTGGCCGTACAGCGCGCGATGCGGCGTCGGGTTGGCTGGGTATCTGGGCGCAGTGACGGTGTTGGCTGTTGGCGGATTATGGTCGGCGGTGTGGGCGTGGAGGCACCGGGCGGCCAAGGCGCACACGCTGTCGCTGCTGCTGGTGATGTGGGGGCTGGTGCTGGCGGGCATCGACGTGCTCCCCAGGGTGGGGTACGCGAAGCCGACGGCGGCGCACCCGGCGGGGTGGGCGTGCAAGTGAGGGGGAACAGCGTACGGCAGCTGTAACGGAACAGCGTACGGCAGCTGTAGGCTTTACG
>CAYHCW010000315.1:0-4264 GCA_964355025.1 uncultured Gemmatimonas sp.
TCGACTTCGCCTTCCGCCAGTTGCTGGCCGAGCCGGCCAACTCGTGGCATGCCGCCGTCGTCGTGGACGCCGACACCATCGTCGCCCCCAACCTGCTCGAGGCCTGCTCCGAGCAGTTCAATACCGGTGCGCGCGCCGTGCAGGCCGCGTATCTCGCCTTTCCGGGCCGCGGGCCGCTCAGCGTCATTACGCAAGTTGCCCTCACCGCCATCCACGTCGTCCGCTCAACGGCGCGCGAGCGCCTCCGCCTCTCGGCCGGCCTGCGTGGCAACGGCATGGCATTCACGCGCCTGCTGCTCGCCGGCACGCCGCACGCCGCGTATTCCCGCACGGAAGACCTCGAGTTCGGCGTGCAGCTCGCGCTGACCGGCGTGCGCGTGGCCTTTGCCGGCAACACCGCAGTGTGGGGCGAGATGCCGACCTCCGAGGCGGTGGCGACGCACCAGCGCGAACGCTGGATCGGCGGTCGCATGGAAGTGTCGCGCCGCTATCTCCGTCGCCTGCTGCACCTGGCGCTCACGCGGCGCTCGCTGATGATCGCCGATGTCGCCATCGACCTCATGGTGCCGCCGGTCTCCGTGCTTGCCATCGCCAGTGGCGCGGGCACGGCGCTCGCCGCCGTCGCATTTCTCCTCGGCAAGCCCGCAGCCCTCGCCATCTGGGGCACGGCGCTGGTCACGCTCTCCATTCACGTGCTCGATGCCGCCCGGCGCGCCGGACGGCTTGGGGAACTCCTCGCCCTCGTGGGAACGCTCCCGCGCTACGCCGTCGACAAGCTGCTGATCACGCTGCGCGCGCCGGGGCATTTTGGCGCCGCCTGGGTGCGCACCGCGCGCGCGGGGGAACTCGCATGATCGGCGAACTCTGGCGCGATGCGCTCGCGCTGTCCCGCGCCGCGCGCGGTGCCGGCGACCGCACCGGCGGCCTCCGCATGCTGCGCACCGACGCGTGGATCATCCTGATGCTCTTCCGCCTGCGCATGCGCGTGCTCCGCTGGCGCATCCCCGTCGTCAACCGCGTGCTGCGCCTGATGCAGATGGTCTTCGGGGGGGTCGAGCTCGGCAACGAAATCACGCTCGGCGAGGGCGTCTACTTCATCCATTCCCTGGGCACGGTCATCGGCGGCGACGCCCGCGTCGGCCACCGCGTCCGCTTCCTCGGCAACAACACGGTGGGCGCAGCACGCGACGACGGGTATCCCGTGATCGGCGACGACGTCGAAGTCGGGTGCGGTGCGCGCATCCTCGGCCCCGTGCGCATCGGCAACGGCGCCATCATCGGGGCCAACGCCGTCGTGCTCACCGACATCCCGCCCGGCGCCGTCGCCGTCGGCATGCCGGCCCGCATCCTGCCGGCGCGCGTGTCCGCGCGCCGCCGCAACAGTCCCGTCATCCTGTCTGGAGTTTCCGCATGAACAATTCCGTCGTCAGTCTCGTCATTGCCACGCATAACCGCCAGGACTCGCTGCGCGTCCTGCTCGATGACCTTTCGCGGCAGACCTTCGCCCAGTCGGCCTTCGAGGTGATCGTCGTGGACGACGGATCGACCCGGCCGGTGTCACCCGGCGTGCGCGGCGAATTTCCCGTCGGACGCTTCAGGCTGCTGCGCGTGCCGCGCGGCGGCCCGGGGGCGGCGCGCAACGCCGGAGCCCGCACCGCCACCGGGAGCATCGTCATCTTCGTGGACGATGACATGCGGCTGGCCCCCGACTTCATCGAGTCACACGTCGCCCACTACCGGCCCCACTTCGCGCCGATGGTCGTGCTCGGCAACATCCAACCCGCCGACGAAATCGAGACCATGCCGCTGTTCGAGCGGTATCACGCCCGGCAACTGGCCCGGTTCCAGCACAGCATGGTGACGGGAGCCGTGGCGCCGCGCGGCGTCCACCTCTGCACAGGCAACGTCTCCATGCGCCTCGCCGACTTCCTGGATGTCGGAGGATTCGACGAGACACTCACCCGCTCAGAGTACCGTGACCTCGGCATTCGCCTCGAGCAGCGCGGTTGCCGGTTTGCCTTCGGCCGCAAGGCCGTGTCGCACCACGACTCCGACCATCGTGACGTGTCGGTCTGGCGCAATCGCAACGAGTTGTACGGGCGCGCCGACCTGCGCATCGCACGCAAGCACCCGCAGGCGGACAACATCCATCCGTGGCGCTTCTGGTCGCTCATTCCCTCGGCGGGGCGTCCGCTCGCCCTCGCCACGCTCTGGGCACCGGGCGTGGGGCGCGTCCTCGCCACGCTCGTGTTAGTTCTCGCACGTGGGCTCGATTGGATGGGCGCCCGCAGGTCGGCCGTGTCGCTCACCGGCCTCACGTACTGTCTCGACTACTTCCGTGGCCTGCGGTATGAAGCTGGGTCGCCTCGCGCGGCGCGCCCTGTCGTGCCAGCCGGTACGGCGCCCAGGGCGACGCCCCGTGCTGCTGCGCACGCCACGCCGGCGAGCATCGGCGTGGTGCGTCACTGGCAGCGGTTCTGCGCCGACGTCCGGGCAGATCACGACGCCACGCGCATGAACCGCCGCAAGTACCACGCTGAGGACGTGCCGTCGGGCAAGCTGCCGGCGAATCTCGTGCGCAAGGTCGGCTTCCAACTGCTCGCAGCCTACCGCCTGATGCGGTTCTTCGACGACTGTGGGGTGCCGCTGGCTCCGCAGGTGATGTCGCGGCTCATCCGCCACCTCTATGGAGCGGAAATTCACTGGAAGGCGCGCATCGCACCGGGCGTCTCCATCGTGCACGGCGTCGGCCTCGTGCTCAGCCACGCCGCGCGCGTTGGTCCCGGCTGCATCCTGTTTCAGGGGGTGACGCTGGGCGAGAGTGTGCATCCGGTGACCGGACAGATTGGCGCGCCACATCTCGGCGAGGGTGTCCACGTCGGGCCGGGTGCCACCATTCTCGGACCGATCACCATCGGTGCCGGCTCCAAGGTCATGGCAGGCACCGTCGTCATGGATGACGTGCCGGCGCGCAGCCTCGTCAGCGCGCCCGCAGCGCAGGTCAGCCGTCGTGCGCCGCGCCTCCCGGCGCTCCGCCCGTTGATGGCGATGTAGCGACATCCCGTTCGAGAAGCCAGCGACGCGCGGCACGCAGTTGGGGCAGCGCGTCGAGCCATGCGCGCTCGAACAGATCGGCAAGCTCGGGAATGCGGTCGGCATGCCCATCGCGCGCTTCGGTCTCGAGGTTGCGGCACCGGTCGGCGACAACCACCGCACCGAGCGTGAGCGCAAGTCCCTTGAGGCTGTGCGCTTCGCGTAGCACGCGATCGAGCCGCCCCTGGCGCGCCTCGTCACGCAGTTCCAGCACCACACCGCCGACGCGCTGGGCAAAGTGCTCGATCAGCTCGCCCATCAGGTCGCCGCCCTGTTCCCCCGGGATCCCGCTGAGGCGCCCCAGCACGGCCCGGTCCACCAGGTCCTGCCCCACACCACCGGCGTGCAGCGCCCATCGAGTGAGCGCCGCGTCGAGGTCGGCTTCGCGAATCGGCTTCGCGAGGTAGTCGTCCATGCCGGCTTCGAAGCAGCGCACCCGGTCGTCGGTGCTCGCACCCGCGGTGAGCGCGATGATCGGCGTGCGGCGCACGTCCCCCTCGAGCCGCCGGATGCGGTCGGTCGCGATGAACCCGTTCATCACGGGCATCTGGCAGTCCATCAGGATCGCGTCGAACCGTTCCCGCTGCACGCGCTCCACCGCTTCGCGTCCGTTGGCCGCGATCTGCACGGCCCAGCCCAGCCGATGCAGGAACCCGCGCGCCACTTTCTGGTTGGCAATATTGTCCTCGACCACCAGCACCGTGCCGCGCGAGTCCACCACCCGCGCCTCCGGGCGGTTCACCGCACCACTCTTGCGCGCCACGCGCACCGCCACGGCGTCACGCCCTTCGAGCACCGCCGCCAGCTCCGAGGGAAGCAAGGGCAGCGCCAGCAGGTCCACCGTGCCCGCCAGTTCTTCCAGCGGCAGGTCGGTGAGCGGCGACCACAACAGGGCAATGCGCGGGGGAGTGATTGCCGCCCTCCGGATGCCATCGAGCGTGGCAAGCAGCGATGCCGGTTCGGATTCGAGCACCAGCACGAGGTCGCTGTCCGAGACGGCGCGGAATGCATCCTCGCTCGCCTCGGCGTGCGTGTGCAGCGTTCCGCCGAGGGCGCGCACCGTTTCATCGATGGCGGCCACGATTTGTGCCGTGCCCCCGATCAAGGCGATGCGCACTCCCTCGCGAATGGCCGAACTGTCGGCACTTTCCACGACAAACGGCAGCTCGAC
>CAYHCW010000316.1:0-4257 GCA_964355025.1 uncultured Gemmatimonas sp.
GAAAACAGCCCTTTGTGGCGGCCGAGACCCGGGTTGCGTTCCGCACCGGTGAGGCGAAGTCCAAACCGCAGTCGAAGCACTGCCCTGTCGTTCCCGAATGAAGACCTATTCAGCAAAGCCCGAGGACATCGAACACCGCTGGTTCGTCGTTGACGCCACCGGACTGGTCCTTGGACGATTGGCCACCGAGGTTGCCCGCATCCTCCGTGGCAAGCACAAGCCGATGTTCACGCCGCACATGGATACCGGCGACAACGTCATCGTCATCAACGCCTCGAAAGTACGGGTGACGGGCCGCAAGGCGGAGCAGAAGGAGTATTTCCGTCACACCGGCTACATGGGCCACGAGATGTACACGCCGTTCGCGACGATGCTCGCGAAGCATCCGGAGCGCGTCATCGAGAAGGCCGTGTACGGCATGCTGCCGAAGAACGCCCTCGGCCGCGGCAAGCTGCGCCTGAAGCTGCGCGTGTACTCGGGTGCCGATCACCCGCACGTTGCCCAGCAGCCGACCCCGCTCACCTTTCCGTCGCTCGAGGCGAAGTAAGCAATGGCCGACCAGACCATCAACACCATCGGCCGTCGCAAGGAAGCGGTGTGCCGCCTGTACCTGAAGCCCGGCTCGGGCAAGTGGAGTGTCAACGGGCGCACGCTCGGTGACTACTTCCCCCGTCCCGTGCTCGTGACGGGCATCCAGCAGCCGTTCACGGCGACCGACACGCTCGGCCGTTTTGACGTGTACGCGAACATCGACGGTGGCGGCGTGACCGGTCAGGCCGGCGCCCTGCGACTGGCGGTGGCCCGCGCCCTCGTGATCGTGGACGAGACGCACCGCCGCAAGCTGCGCGACCTCGGCCTGCTCACGCGCGATGCCCGTGCCGTCGAGCGCAAGAAGCCCGGCCGTCCGAAGGCCCGCAAGCGGTTCCAGTTCTCGAAGCGCTAGTCGCTTCGGAGGGGCAGGGGAGACGGCAACGGCAGCCGTCTCCACCAGGTGGAGCCGGTTTCCCCTGCCCCCGTACGCTGCACTCCACTGCGTACTCTGTTCCCTGCCTGTAGTACTTCATCCCTCACCGCGGGGGAGCCTGTCAGGGGTCCGGTTCGCCGGCCTGCACGGGCGTTGATCCCGCGGGACGATCAAACCAACTCGAGGTTCAGGTTCCACCATGGCTCAGCCCACGCTCGACGATCTCCTCAAGGCCGGTGTCCACTTTGGGCACCAGACCCGCCGCTGGAATCCCAAGATGCGCCGCTTCATTTTCGCGGAACGCAACGGGATCCACATCATCGACCTGCAGAAGACGCTTCGGCAGATCGAACTCGCCCAGAAGCTGGCCCGTGAGGTCGTGTTGCGCGGCGAGCAGGTGCTGTACGTCTGCACCAAGCGCCAGTTGTCGGCCATCGTGCTGCAGGAAGCCGAACGCGCTGGTGCGCTGTCGGTGACCGAGCGCTGGCTCGGCGGGCTGCTCACGAACTTCTCGACGGTCAAGAAGCAGATCAAGCGCCTCAAGGAGCTCGAGGCCGGCGCCGAGTCGGGAAGCCTGAAGAACTACACCAAGAAGGAGCAGCTGATGCTCATGCGTCAGAAGGACAAGCTCCTGAAGAATCTCTCGGGCATCAAGAACATGGGACGCCTGCCGGGCCTGATGTTCGTCGTGGATGCGAAGAAGGAGCGCATCGCGGTGGATGAGGCGAAGAAGCTGGGCATTCCGATCATCGCCATCTGCGACACCAACTCCGACCCGGACCTCATTGCGGTGCCGATTGCCGGCAATGACGACGCCATCCGTTCGGTGGAGCTGCTGACGGCCGCCGTCACCGATGCCATCGTCGAGGCGCGTCGTGAGGCGCCGGTGCGCGAGGAGACCGAGGACGGCGGGGCGTCGTACACGTACTCCAGCGATCGCGGGGCGGAGCCGGAAGGCGACGGCCGTCGTCGCGGTGGCAGTGGTGGTGGTGGTGGCGGTGGCGGTGGTGGTGGCGGTGGTGGCGGCGATCGCCCGCGTCGCCGTCGGGCGAAGCCCGACGCCATTGCGGCACGCCTGAAGGGCCCTGAGGGCGCCGCCGAGGGTGGTGCCGAAGCCGTGCCGGCTGCCGACGCGCCCAGCGCGTGACGGCGGCGGCGTGGTCATCACGCCGACTTGCGCGTACTTTTCCTGACGCCGCCGGCCGCACAGCCGGCGGCGTCTTCACACGAACACTCTGACAGGCATCAGCACATGGCTGTGATCACCGCGAAAGACGTTGCCGAACTCCGGGCCCGCACGGGCGCCGGCATGATGGATTGCAAGAAGGCGCTCGAGGAGGCCGGGGGCGAGATGGAGAAGGCCATCGACGTCCTGCGCAAGAAGGGCGTGGCCAAGGCCGAGAAGCGCGCCGACCGCGCCGCCTCCGAAGGGCAGATCGTCACCTGGGTGTCACCCGATTCCACATCGGCGGCGATGATCGAGATCAACTCGGAGACGGACTTCGTGGGCCGCAACGACGAGTTCGTGGCGCTGGCGAAGGAGATGGTGGCGCAGGTGGCCCAGGACGCGGCGGTCACCGCCGTCGTCAAGGTGGGCGCCGACGGCGCCTATCTGGCCACGCCGTGGCACGCCGACGCTGCGCGCACCGTGGGTGATGTCGTCAAGGCGGCATCGGCCAAGACGGGCGAGAACGTGGTCCTCAAGCAGGTGGCGCGCTTCCAGGCGGCCAACGGCGCCGTCGGGTTCTACCTGCATTTCAACGGCAAGGTGGGCGTGCTGGTGGAAGTCGCGGGCATCTCGGGTGCGGCCGGACAAACGCTGGCCAACACGATTGCCGAGCATGTGGCGGCGGGCGTACCGTCGCCGGCCATCGCCGTGGACCGCGCCGGCGTGGACGCGGCCGTCGTGGCGCGCGAGCGCGCGATCTTCGTGGAGCAGGCCATCGCCAGCGGCAAGCCGCCGGCGATTGCCGAGAAGATGACCGAGGGCCGGATCAACAAGTTCTACGGCGAGATGGTGCTGACCGAGCAGCCGTGGGTGCGCGAGGACAGCAAGACGATTGGCGCGTTGATCAAGGAAGCCGGCGCTGGCGCCTCGGTGGTGCGGTTTGCCCGCTTCAAGATGGGCGAGGGCTAGGCCGCCGTGTCGGGGCTCCGGTATCCCCGAGTCCTGCTCAAGCTTTCCGGCGAGGCGCTCGCCGGGGGCAAGGGCTTCGGGTTCGACTTCGAGACGATGACCCGTTTTGGTCACGAGATCCGCAAGATCCACGCGATGGGCGCGCAGATCGGGCTGGTGATCGGCGGCGGCAACATTGTGCGCGGCTCGCAGCTCTCCAAGATGGGGATGGACCGGGTAAGCGCCGACTACATGGGGATGCTGGGCACGGTGATCAATGCGCTCGCGCTGCAGGACGTCCTGGAGCGCGACGGACTGGACACCCGCGTGATGACGGCCATCCGGATGGAGGAGCTCGCCGAGCCGTTCATCCGGCGCCGGGCCATGCGGCACCTTGAGAAGGGACGCTGCGTCGTCTTTGCGGGCGGCACGGGGAACCCGTATTTTTCCACCGATACGGCGGCCGTCTTGCGGGCCATCCAGATGGAGGCGAACGTCATCATCAAGGCCACGAGCGTCGACGGCGTGTATTCGGCCGATCCCAAGAAGGAGCCGACGGCCACGCGGTACGAGCGCATCAGCTACCGCGACGTGATGCTCGAGGAACTGGGCGTGATGGACCAGACGGCGATCACGCTCTGCAAGGAAAACTCACTGCCGTTGATCGTGCTCAACATTAACACGCCGGGCGCGGTGGCCGATGCGATCCGCGGCGAACCGGTGGGGACCCTCGTCTCATGACCACGATACCGATCATCATGAAGGACTGCCGCGCCCAGATGGACAAGGGCGTCGACGCGGCGAAGCGCGAGTTTTCTTCGGTGCGCTCGGGCCAGGCCACGCCTAGGATGCTCGACACCGTGAAGGTGGACGCCTACGGCGCGCTGGTGGCGCTGAACCAGGTGGCCACCGTCAACGCGCCCGAGCCGCGCGTGCTCATCGTGACCCCGTTCGACAAGGGGCAGATGAAGGCGGTGGAGAAGGCCATCCGCGAAGCGGACCTCGGCCTCGACCCGGCAATCCAGGGGGCGTTCATCCGCGTGCCGCTGCCGTCGATGAACGAACAGCGCCGCAAGGAGCTGGTGAAGTTCGTGCACAAGTATGCCGAAGACGGGCGCATTGCCGTGCGCCACGCGCGCACGCACGCCCGCGACCTGCTGAAGAAGCTCGACGGCGT
>CAYHCW010000317.1:0-4241 GCA_964355025.1 uncultured Gemmatimonas sp.
CCCGCCCGACTTGCCGTCGAGCAGCCCCCGCCACGAAGACTCCACGTCGTTGCCGACGGGGGTCACGCATCCCAGTCCCGTTACGACGACCCGACGCTTCATCGGTTCAGCCGATCTTCTGGTTCAGGTAGGCGATCGCATCGCCCACCGTGCGCAGCTTCTCGGCGTCTTCGTCCGGGATGTCGATGTTGAACTCCTTCTCGAACTCCATCACCAGTTCGACGATGTCGAGGCTGTCGGCCCCGAGGTCTTCGATGAAGCTCGCTTCGGGGGTCAGCTTCTCGCGCTCGACGCCCAGTTCCTTCTCGATGATGTCCTTCACCTTGTTGCCATGGTCGGCCATATACCGCGATCCTCTCAAATGTTGGAGTGGAGGGAAACCCTAATATAGTAGGTGCAGCGTTCCGTTACATCACCATCCCGCCATCCACCACCAGGACCTGGCCGGTGATGTAGGCGGCCAAATCCGACGCCAGGAAGGCCACGGCGCCGGCCACGTCCCTCGGTTCCCCGAGGCGCGCCAGGGGGATCTGGGACGATAGTGCCGCCCGGGCCTCGTCTCCCAATTTGGCGGTCATGTCGGTCTGGATGTACCCCGGAGCCACGGCGTTTACCAAAATGTTCCGCGACGACAGCTCCTTGGCCGCCGCCTTGGTGAACCCGATGAGCCCGGCCTTGGAGGCGGCGTAATTGGCCTGCCCCTTGTTGCCCACGAGGCCCACCACGCTGGTGATGTTGATGATCCGCCCCCAGCGGCGCTTCATCATGCCCCGCTGGGCTGCCCGGGTGGCGACGAACGCCGACCGCAGGTTGGTCGCCATCACGGCGTCCCAGTCCTCGTCCTTCATGCGGGCCATCAGGTTGTCCTTTGTGATGCCGGCGTTGTTCACCAGGATGTCGAGACTGCCGAATGCGTCCTCCACGGACTGCACCAGCATGGTGACCGACGCCGGATCGCCAACGTCGCAGGCGAACCCGCGGGCCTCGCCAATCTCCTCGGCCACCCGCTCGGCGACGGCAAGGTCACGCCCGACGATTGCGACCCTCGCACCGCAGCCGGCCAGCGTCTCGGCGATGGCGCGGCCGATGCCGCGCGTGGAACCCGTGACCAGTGCGACCTTTCCGGTGAGCGAGATCATTGACGGTGGGTGGTTGGCGGTGGGCGGTTGGCGGTGGGCAGTGAGCGGACGGCGTAGAACGTATGACGTACAGCGTACAGGTTCTCTTGTCGTTAGAGACTGGCCAGCAGCGCCTCCACCTCACCCACCGTTCCGCAGGTTCGCGCCGTGTGTCCCGGCGCCAGCCGCTTGAGCAGCCCCGTCAGCACGTTGCCCGGCCCCATCTCCACGAAGGTCGCATCGGGATGAGCGGCGGCCATGGCGCGCACCACCTCGACCCATCGCACGGGTGACGTGAGTTGGCTGAGCAGGACCTCGCGGGCCGAGGCTGCGTCGATAACCGGGTCCGCAGTCACATTGGAGTAGACCGGCCAGCGGGGTGCCTCCCACGAGGCGCCGGCCAGGGCCGCGGCGAGCCCCGCGTGCGCCGGCTGCATCAGCGGTGAGTGAAACGCCCCGCTCACCTGCAGCCGCAGTGCGCGCTTGGCACCTGCCGCCTTGGCGAGCTCCATGCCCTGCTCCACGCCGGCCACTTCGCCCGAGATGACGACCTGCTCCACGGCATTGTAGTTGGCCGGCACGACGGTACCCGCAGCACTCGCCTCAGCGCAAATATCCTCAATGGGACGCTGCAACTCACCGAGGATGGCGGCCATCGCCCCCGGCCGCGACACGCCCGTCTCGAACATCAGCTCGCCGCGCCGGCGCACGAGCCGCACGGCATCGGCCAGCGGCAACGCGCCGGCGGCGTGGTACGCCGAGAACTCACCCAGCGAATGCCCGGCGGCCGCCACGACGTGGGCGGCTGCGCGCTCGCGCACCACCGCCCAGACAGCCGCGCCGTGGGCCAGCAGGGCCGGCTGCGCGTTGTGGGTGCGCGTCAACTCCTCGGCCGGCCCCTCGAAACAGAGCGTCGACAGCGAGGCGCCGAGCGCCTCGTCGGCCTCGTCAAAGACACGCCGGGCGGCGGGAAAGGCCTCCACAAGATCCCGGCCCATGCCGGGCTTCTGCGAGCCTTGGCCGGGAAACAACAGCAGGAGAGTCATCGCGAGGCCAGAAGCGTGGTTCGAGTTCAGTACGCGGATAGCGGACAGCGAATAGCGTAGAGCGTACAGCTGCTGTACGCCGAAAATCTAGAACTTCACCACCATGCTCCCCCACGTGAACCCCGCCCCGAACGCGACGAACATCACGGTCATGCCTTCCTTGATGCGCCCGGCGCGGAGGGCCTCATCCAGCGCGATCGGCACCGACGCCGCCGACGTGTTGCCAAAGCGGTCGACGTTGATGTACACCTTTTCGAGCGGCATGCCCGCATGCTTGGCCGTCGCCTCGATGATGCGGATGTTCGCCTGGTGCGGGATCAGCAGGTCGATGTCAGACGCCGCCAGCTTGGCGCCGTCGAGCGCCCGATCGCAGGCGTCGGCCATCGAGCGCACGGCGTTCTTGAACACCTCGCGCCCCTGCATCGTGATGCAGTTGGTGCCTGCTTCGATGATTTCGGCCGTCGCCGGCACGAGGGCACCGCCATGCGGGCGCTGCAACAGGTCGGCCAGCGTGCCGTCGCTGCGCATGTACGCACTCAGGATGCCGCGCCCCTTGGTGGACCGCTTGACGACCGTGGCACCGGCGCCATCGCCGAACAGCACGCAGGTGTTGCGGTCCTTCCAGTTCACGACGCGGCTCAGCGTCTCGGCGCCGATCACGAGAATCGTCTCGGCGCTGCCCAGCGTCATCAGCCCCTCGGCCACCTGCATGCCGTATACCCAGCCGCTGCACGCGGCGGAGATGTCGAACGCGGCCGCGCGCGTGGCGCCGATGGCCGCCTGCACTTCGACCGCCGTGGCCGGCAGCAGGCGATCGGGCGACGCCGTGCCAAGGATGATGACATCGAGTTCCGGCGCCGTGACGCCGGCGGCCTTCATGGCCGCGCGCGACGCCTCGGCCGAGAGCGACGTGAGCGACTCGCCCTCGCCGGCGATGTAGCGCTGGCGGATGCCGGTGCGCTCGACGATCCACTCGTCATTCGTCTCGATGCCGATGGAGGCGAAATCGTGGTTTGTGAAGACCCGCTTCGGCACGGCGTGACCGGTGCCGCTGATCATCGCGATTGGACGCTTCATGGGGCCGTTCCTTCGCCGTTGGCGGTGAGGCGCTGCCCGATGTGGTCGCTCATGCGCGACTCCACGGCGCGGAGCGCCACCTTGATGCCGTTCTTGATGGCCAGCGGCGATGACTTGCCGTGGCAGATGATCGACACGCCCTTCAGGCCCAGCAACGGCGCGCCGCCGTGCTGGGCGTAGTCGAGGTGCTGGAACGCCGATCCCAGCTGGTCCCTGGAAACTCCGCTCTTCGTCAGCAGGCCAAAGAGCATGGGCGCCACGCCCTCGTAGAACTTCAGCAGCACGTTGCCCACGAAGCCGTCGCAAACGACGACATCCACCGGCCCCCGGTCGGACGCACCCATCGGAACGTCCCGGCCCTCGACGTTGCCGTGGAAGTTGATGCCGGTGGCCTTGGCGAGAAGTTGGTGCGCCTCCTTGACGGCGGCGTTCCCCTTCTCCGGCTCCTCTCCCACGGACAGTAGCGCAACCGAAGGGTTATCCCGTCCGAGCACGTCCTCGGCGTACACGGCGCCAAGCCGCGCAAACGAGACCAGTTCGGCGGCCGAGCAGTCCACATTGGCGCCGCTGTCGAGCACCACCACGGGTACCCGGGCGCTTGGGAACAGGGTGCCGATCGCCGGGCGCGTGAGCCCCTCGTGCAGGCGGAGAATGAACGTGGACGCCGCCATCTGGGCGCCGGTGTTGCCGGCGCTGACGAAGGCGTCGGACTTGCCCTCGACCTGCAGGCGCAGGCCGACGGCCATCGAGCTCTGTGGCTTGCCGCGAATGGCGACCGACGGCTTGTCGGTCATCTCGATGACGTCGGGCGCCTCGATGAGCTCCAGACGCGCCGACGCCTCGCGCAGTGAGGAGAACTCACCGGCGAGCTGGGCGTCAAGCTCGGCACGAACGATGTCGGAACGGCCTACGAGTTGGATGCGATGCTCGGCACCCAGGTCCTGCAGGGCGAGCAGCGCGCCCGCAATCGTCGCCGCGGGGGCGTGGTCGCCGCCCATGA
>CAYHCW010000318.1:0-4240 GCA_964355025.1 uncultured Gemmatimonas sp.
CTACGTCCACTTCCTGACCGAGCTCGCGCAGAAGACCGTCCGCGCCAAGGCCCCCAAAGCCGCCGCCAGCGCCCTCGGGCGCGGCGCGACGTCGTTCATGCCTCACAACCTCCTCTTCGCGCGCCGCACCAGCCACCTCGCCGAGCTCATCCGCGAGCGCCCAGGCGGCTGGTTTCCCGATCGCAAAGACCGGCCTATCCGACCCGGCGAAACCTCCAATGGCTGGGACGCCGCCATCGACCACGCCCTCGCCCACGCCTGGCGCACCCTCCGCCGCCGCCACGGCCCGCGCCCCGCGCACTGGGCCTGGGGCAAGGTCCGCCCGCTGCGCTTGAAGCACCCCTTCGGCGACAAGCCCCCGCTCGGGCAGCTCTTCAACCTCGGGCCCTACGCGATCGGCGGCGACGCCACGACCATCCCGCAGGCCTCGGTCGACTTCCGCGATCCCGAAGCCAATCCGATCGGGATCGCCTCCCTGCGCATGGTCATCGACGTCGGCGACTGGGACCGGAGCCGCTTCGTCCTCGCCGGCGGCCAATCCGGAAACCCATTCTCGCGGCACGCCGCCGACCAGATCCCGCGCTGGCAACTCAACGACGGGCTCCCGATCCACTGGGACGACGCCGCGCGGGACCGCGCCACGGTGGGGACGCTCCGACTCGAGCCCGCATAGCTCGATATTCTCCACGAAGCGTACCGCCGAACCCGCAAGGATGGGGCGCCGGAGTGGTTGGCGAAACGGGCACCGACTATGCGGAGAACCTCGCGACCGATACGACGACGTCCCATGGGCGTTTCAATCCTCCGTGGTGGGCTCCGCCCAGTCGGGTCGCGGCCGAGGTCACCCTCGGCCGCTCCCACGGATCCGGACGTGCGGGACTACCGCATCCGGCTCTTCGGCTCATGGGCTCGCGATGGCCGACGCGAATGCGCTGTGGACGATGCGCGGTTTGGGCAAGCGATAGTGAGCGAGCAGCTTGGCGAAGTACGGCCATGGCAGATAGCTCCTTTGCGAACGGCGCGAGAGCCATTTGTGCCAGGCACGCTCGACCTCTCGCGCGTAGCGCGCGAGCGCTTCGAAGTTTCCGGTGATGCCGTAGTACCCAAAGTGCCCGTTGAGCTTGTGCCCGAGCGCCTTCGCTTGCACCGCGATCGGCAGGTGTCGGTGGTCCCGGCACCATGCCCGCGCAGCCTTGATCGCTCGGGTGAAGCGCGAGCCCATCGTCGTCCGCCACACCACCTGGTTCCTTCTCCGCGACAGGCCCCAGTGGTGGTTGAACCCGAGGAACCCGAAGCTCCCCGGACCGTCACTCCCGGTGCCGCCGTCGCCACACGACCGCGTGAACTTCACGAGCCGCGTCTTCTCGGGGTGCAGTGCCAACCCGTACTTGCCGAATCGCTTCGGTAGCACGTCCAGCACCCGCCGCGCGTCGTCCTCCCGCGCCAAGGCGATGACGAAGTCGTCCGCGTACCGGACCAGGAACGCGCGGCCTCGCAGCCGCGGTTTCACGTCCGCCTCGAACCACCTGTCGAGCACCTCGTGCAGGTACACGTTCGCCAAGAGCGGCGAGATCACCCCGCCTTGGGGCGTGCCTTCGTCCGGATGCGTCACCGCGCCGGCCTCCACCACGCCTGCCTTCAACCACTTATCGATCACACGGCGGATCACGCCGTCCTTCACCCGCTTATCGAGGAACTGGCGCAGGGCCCCGTGGTCGAGCGTGTCGAAGAAGCTGCGGATGTCGACTTCCAACACCCAGCCGCCCCCCATGGACATGAGCCCCGACCGCAGTTCCTCCAGCGCCGCGTGCGCACTACGTCCCGGCCGAAAGCCGAACGAGCCAGGATGGAAGTCCTGCTCGTAGATGGCCTCCAGTGCCATCGCGACCGCCCTCTGTAGGATTTTGTCCTCGAAGGTCGGCACGCCGATCGGGCGTGTGGTCCGCCCGTCGCCTTTCGGGATGTGCACGCGCCTGACCGGCGGGGCGCGATACAGGCCGGTGCGGAAGCGTTCGAGCAGACCCTGGAGGTTGGCCTCCAGATCGCGCTCGTAGTCCTTCGCCGACTGCCCGTCCACACCCACCGCCGCGTTCTTGCGCGTGCGCCGGTACGCCTCACGCAGCCACTCCACGTCGATCACGTGGTGCAGCGACATGAACGCACGCTCGGGATGCTTCCTCGCAAGCTCTGCTACCCGCGCGAGTCGCGTCGAGATGCTTCCAGAGTTCAGTGTCTCCGACATCTTTCCCTCGCTCGGATCCTTGAACCGGACGCCCCTTCCCTCCGCCGGGTCCTCGCGGCACGAGTTCCCCGACTTCATCGGTACCATGGGCGTCTCCGACTTCTCGCCGCCCTTACCGCCGCGCTCCGTTTCCTTCGCCCGGCGGCTCCTCGTGCGCGTGCTCTGTTTCGTGTCCCGCTGTCGGCTCCTGCGCACGCGGCACGCGTACGGCGCAGGCCTCGGGCTTGGGTGCGGCTTGCCCGGCTCCGCTACTCACGAGGGAACGACGAGATCTCCCAGGTTCCTGGGGTGCCTCCGTGCGCGTGCCCCGCTCTCTGACCCCGGCGGAGCCTCAGCGCCCATGATCCTCGGGCGCCTCGGTGCGGCCTTCCGGCTTCCCAATGCCGTCGGCCTCCGCATGCTGTGACTTTCGGGGCTCCATCACGCGGCCCGCGCACTCGCTGTCTACGCTTCGCAGCCGGCCTCACGGAACGACCACGCAAGACTCGCTTCCGGCTGGTGATCAGCCTTTCCCGGGTGGCTTGCTTGCACCACCAGGCACCTCAGGAGGTTTCAGCGTGAGTCAACCGCTTCTCATCGCATCCTCCTCCTCCAGGCTTCCCTGGCGCACTGGGGACGTCACTCCGGCGACGGCGCGATACGGGCGAAGCTGCTGCCGGCCGGGCACTGGTAGCCGGTCGCGTTGCCGTAGCCCATCACCTGGACGCCCACCGGACTACTCGACGTGAGGCGGTGTGCGCCGCTCGTGAGCGCGACGCGATAGACCACAACGCCGGTGGTGCCGAGGGGGGTCGGGGCGCCAGACACGGGCGCCCCGTCAAGTACGAGTGAGGTCCCCGCGGGCGCCGCGACGTCGGCGAAGCTCGCGTCGTAGTCGGCGGGCGAAGAACATGTAGGCGTCGCGGTATTGCTCCACGGCCACGACGAAGCTCTGCGAGGGATCGCCGCGCCCGAGAGCGGGGTCCGCCAGCATCCCACTCGTCATCAACGTGCCCACGACGAAGGCGTGGTCGCCCTTCACCTCGAAGTCGTTTTGGACGGCGGCCTGCCCGAGCTCGACGACCTCGCCCGCATCGAGCGTGGCCGGCGCCCCGGCGGGGGCCGCGGGCAGGTAGGTGAGATGGGTGCCGTCGACATGGCCGTAGAGGCGGACGATGTGCCCGACCGGGACGCCGCTCGGCCCCGTGGGCCGGGTCACGACATAGTCTTTGCCGAGCGCCTCGACGGGAACGACGGACTCCTCGACGTGATCGCAGAATCCGGCCCCGATGGGCGCCACGAGGCACGGCGCGCCGGTCATCACCTGCACGGGCTTGTCGGCCTGAACCAACGAACCGCTGAGGTCGTCACCGTCGGCGGCGAAGAGCTGCGCGACGTCGCCTGCGCCAAGGCTCAGCGTCAGCGACCCACCGGCCGAGGTGGCCGCGACACCGGTGCCCGCAAGGACGGCCGCCGATGGGCCGACGGTCACGGTGACGTGGGTACCGTCCTTGGTGCCGGTGATCGCGACGTAGCTGCCGTCGGTTTGTCCGGTCTGCCCGGCGACGCGGTAGTTGCCGGTCATCGCGGTGCTCGGAAGAAGGAGCGAGGCGTCGTTCGAGTGCGACGGACATTGGCCATTGCCGCACGACGAGATGCCCCCGTCGCAGAGGTTCGTCCAGACCTTGCCCGGGGGGCCTCCCGTGCTCTTGCCTTCCAACGGATTGAACTGAAAGACGCTCACGGGCCGCGTGCTCACGAGGTGGTAGGCGCCCTGGACGACCGTGATGGAGGCGAACGGCAGCCCCGAGCAGGTCGTGTTCGTGATCCCCTGTTTGAGCGCGTCGACCCACGGCAGGTAGATCGTGCTGTGCGTGCTCGGCGCCACGGTCTCGGTCACGGTGACGCCAGCAGGTCCGGTCACGGTGACGTCGGCGGGCTCGGCACCGGCGTTCGTGACGACGACCGCGAAGTCGAACATCGGCAAAACGCCGTTGGCGAGGACGGTCGGCCAGTAGT
>CAYHCW010000319.1:0-4219 GCA_964355025.1 uncultured Gemmatimonas sp.
ACTCAGATGGGCCCGGCGGATGTTCTTCAGCCAGTCCTTGCACCCGTTGGCGACAATGCGGAAGACCCACGCATCAAAGCGTCCGCGCACCTCGCCGAGGTGGTCGTACGCCTTGATGAACGAGACCTGCAGGATGTCCTCGGCGACGTCGGGACTCCCCGTCATGCCCACCGCATGGCGGTACAGCGGGTCGCTGTAGCGCTGGATGAGAACTCCGAAGGCGTTGCGGTCCCCGGCGAGCACGCGGTCAATCGCCGCCTGGTCCGCGTCCGCCTGCTCTTGTTGCGGCGTGGGCTGGGTCAGTTTCACGACGCTAGTGTAATGCGTCACACGCGCCGTGAACAGGGCCACCCCCGCGCGCGCTGTCCTATTTCGGCCGTGCCGGCAGTGGAATCGCCCACCCGTACTTGGCGTTCAGCGCGCGCGCCACCGCGTCGGCCATCAGGTCGTGGCCGTACGCGGAGGGCATGAGGCCGTCGAGCGACGTGGCCCAGCCGAAGGGCGTGTCGGCGCCGAAGAAGTTCGCCGCGGAGAACGGCGGCGCGGCAAACGGGATCTCGCTCGAGAAGAGCGGAATGTCCGTGTAGGCAAAGCCGCGCTTTTCAGCCGCCGCGCGAATGGCGGCGTTGATGGCGGTCACCGTCTGCGTGATGAGCGCGGCGTCGGCCGCCGTCAGGATGCCGTCGGCCACTCCCGGCTGGTCGGCGCAGAAGAGCGGCTGCGGCGAGCCGGCGGTGCGCGCCGCGGCGGCGAGCGGCGGCAACAGCGCCACCGTGTTCAGCAGGTGCGTGCTCGCCTGGCACGAGGCGCTCACGGTCACCCCGTACGCCAGCAGCTCCGCGCGCTGCTGCCACAGCACGTCACCGGCGCGCCACGTCGGCAGCGACATCACCGCGGGTACGCCGATGAACACGGCCCGCGCCCCGGTGACGGCCACGCTGTCGGCAATGGAGTCGATGACCGGCGCCACGACCGACGCCGGCATCAGCGTCCACGCCGTCTTCTGCACATAGCCGACTCCCACCGTCACGAGGCCGGACGTCGCGGCGCGCATCACCTCGCCGGCGCCAAGCTCGACGGCCACGAGGGTGGGGCGCTGCGCCTTCATGGCCTGCACCTGCGTTTGCACGTTCGGCAGCACGAGCGCGTAGCGCGACTGGTCGAGCGAGGCCGCCTGGCCGGCAAAGGAACGCGGCGAGGTGTGCAACGCGTCCCACGCGGTGGCGCCGCTGAGGGCGAGGTTGCTGGCCGGCAAGGTGTCGATGCCCAGCTTGCCACTGCACGTGACCGTGGTTCCCACGGGGCCATCGAGCTGGCGGTACAGCAGGAGTGGCGCAACGAGCGGTGGCGTACATCCAGGCTGCTTGAGCGCCGGCACGCGAAACAGCGCCCCCACGCGAGCGGCCAGTTGCGCCGGCCAGGCGGTGAGCTGCGTCTCGTAGACGATGCCCGCCGACTGCTCGCCCATCGTGAAGCCGGTGCCGATGGTGACGAATCGGGCAAACGCGTCGGCACCCTCCGGCGCCGTGACGCGTGCGCCGTCCGGGCCGCAGGCGGCGAGCGCTAGAGCAACAAGCGGGAGGGCGCGGAAACGCATAAGGTGCAATATGGGTGCCGCGTGGCGTCGGGTGAACCGTTGACTCAAACGGCGAACAGATACCGCGAAGTGCGAAGTGCGCGAAGGGGCGCGAAGGGCTATGGGGGAGTGCATCGACTCTGCCGACCCCTCAGGAGTTCCTTCGCGATTCTCCGCGTCCTTCGCTCTTCGCGGTGGAAGTCATGACGCGCCCACGAACGCCCCCCACCCCCGCTCGCGCACCAGCACCCCGTGCTCGTCGAGCAGCGGCGGTGGCCGGCGCACTGCCGCCGGGCCCAGCGGGGCAACGCCGGTCAGCGGCGAGGCCTCAACCTCTCGCAGCGCCTCCAGGACGCTTTTCACCACGCCGCACGGAACCCCCGCCGCCTCGAATGCCGGCAGCCACACCGCCGCCGGCTGCGTGCGCACGCGCTCGCGGATGGCGCCGACGACGGCCGCGCGATGCTCCACGCGCCCGGCGTTGGTGGCGTACCGGGCGTCCCCGGCGAGGGCGTCGAGCCCAAGGCAGCGCGCGCACGCGACGAACTGTGCGTCGCTGCCCACCGCAATGACAACGGCCCGGTCAAGCGCATCGAACAGCTCGTACGGCACAAGGTTGGGATGCGCGTTGCCCCACCGGGACGCGTCGCGGCCGGTGACCAGTGCGTTCTGGGCGACGTTTACGAGGGCCGCCGTGGCGCTGTGCGCCAGCGAGATGAACACGTGGCGCTCGCGCGCATCGGCCACGCGCGTGCGTGCCGCCAGGGCCGCCAGAATGGCGATCGCGGCGTCCTTGCCGGCGAGCACGTCGGCCAGCGCCACCCCCACCTTCATCGGCGCGCCCAGCGCCTCGCCCGTGATCGCCATCCACCCCGACTCGGCTTGCACGACGAAGTCGTAGCCCGGACGGTCACTCTCGGCGCCAAAGCCCGTAATCGTGCACCAGATCAGGTGCGGGTTCGCCGCCAGCAGCTCGGCAGGGTCGATGCCTCGTTGCTCCAGCGTGCCGCGCTTGAAGTTGTCCACCACCACGTCCGACTGCGCGGCCATCGCGCGCAGCCACTGGACGTCCGCCGCGCTGTCGAGATCGGCCACCGCCGACAGTTTGTTGCGGTTAATGGACAGGAAGTACGCGCTCCGGCCCATTTCGTCGAACGGTGGCCCCCACCCGCGCGTGTCGTCACCAGCTCCCGGTCGCTCGATCTTCAGTACGTCCGCTCCGAGATCGCCAAGTATCATCGTGGCAAGGGGACCAGCGAGCACACGGGTGAGATCCAGTATTTTGATGCCAGCGAGTGGAAATGTCATGTTGATGGCGTAATAATGGCTTGATAATGGCGCATAAATCTGCGCATGAACCCAATTTCAACGTGGAAATATTGCCCTCAAGTACTACGTCGTTTCACCTTGATTATCTCCACGAAAATCATATACTTGCCACCGATCTGCGGGGGGCTGGCCTCTTCTGGCGGCCAGGCACCCCCGAACCCCACCGCGCGCATGCTCGATGTGGTGGGGCAGAACGCCGGCAAGACTGACCGGCGGCTCGAGCAAGGAGCACCAAATATGACCGAGAAACTCCCGGCGAAGCCTGAAGCACCCGTTGTCGTGCCCCCGCGCCGTCACCCCGGCCACCGCGGCCAGGATGCGCGCGACGCGGTTGCCGAAATGGCCGCCAAGGCCGCTGAAATCTCGATGGAAGCCGGCAGCAAGATGGCCGCCGCCATGAAGGAAGTCATCAACGCCGCCGCCGGTCTCACGGGGTTCGCGATTGAAAGCGCACGCGATGTCGTGCAGTTCATGGTGCGTCGTGGGCAGATGACGCAGGATGAAGCAGACAAGCTGCTGCACGGCGTCGAGGAAGCCTACAGCAAGAAGCACAAGGGCGCGAAGCCGCCGGTGATGGCGCCGGCAGCCAAGCCAGCCGCCAAGTCCGCTGCGCCGGTCCACAAGCCGGCTGCTGCTGCCCACAAGCCGGCCGCGAAGCCCGCCGCGAAGAAGGCGCCGGCAAAGAAGGCAGCCCCCGCGAAGAAGGCCCCGGCCGCAAAGAAGCCCGCACCCAAGAAGTCGGCCCCGGCAAAGAAGGCACCGGCCGCAAAGAAGCCCGCGCCGAAGAAGTAGGGCGAGTGGCTTCCACGCCGGACGACGAACGCGCACTTTCCCAAGTGCGCGTTCTTCCAATTCCTGTGCCCCTTCCTCTGCCTTTCGCTTCGCGAGGCGACGCCATCGCCCTCACCCGGGCGCTCGTCGCCATCGACTCCCGCAATCCCTCCCTCGTCCCGGACTCGGCGGGCGAGGGTGAGTGTGCCCGCGCGCTCGCCGGGACGCTTGGCGCGTGGGGGTTTCGCGTGGCACTGGTCGAGAGCGCGCCCGGGCGCCCCAACATGGTGGCGCGCATCGGGCGCAGCGGTGGGCGCACGCTGATGTTCAACGGCCACCTCGACACCGTGGGTGTGGCCGGGATGACGCACGCGCCCTTCGACCCGCTGATTGCCGACGGCAACATCTACGGACGCGGCAGTTGCGACATGAAGGGCGGCGTGGCGGCCATGTGCGCCGCCGCGGTCTACGCCGCCGACGCCGGCATCGATGGCGAGATCGTGATTGCCGCCGTCACCGACGAGGAGTGGCAGTCGGTGGGCA
>CAYHCW010000320.1:0-4179 GCA_964355025.1 uncultured Gemmatimonas sp.
ACGCTCGAGCGCACGCTGCGCCTCGGCGCGCTGCCCACCATCGGCCGCATTGCCGACGGCGCGCTGCTGCTCGACCTGCGTGGCGTGCCGGCGGCCGACGATGAACGCCTCTCGACCGCCGTGCGCGAGGCGCTCGGATGACGCCCCTGACGCCGGCGCAGGCCCGCATCAGCGCGACCTTCGCGCGCCGCGCGGTCTTCCTCGATCGCGACGGCACGCTCATCGTGGACATGCATTACATCAAGGATGCCGAGTCGGTCGAGTTGATTCCCCACGCCACCAACGCGGTGCGCCGGTTCAACTATGCCCTGATTCCGGTGATCGTCGTCACCAACCAGTCTGGCATTGCGCGCGGCCTGATCACCGAGAAGGAATACCGTGCGGCCCGGGCACGCATTGACGACCTGCTGGAGGAGCGCGGGGCGTTCATCGACGACCACTATCACTGCCCGCACCACCCCGATATCACCGGGCCATGCGACTGCCGCAAGCCGGGGATCGGCATGTACGAGCAGGCCATCGTCGAGCACCAGGTGGACGCCGCCTCGTCCGTGTTCGTCGGCGACCGGTTTCGCGACCTGCTGCCGGCCAAGTCCTACGGCGCGCGCGGCATCCTCGTACCGTCGCCGGAAACTTCGACCGAAGACGTGGAGCAGGCGCTCGCCGAAGGCTTCGAGATCGCGTCGTCGCTCACCGAGGCCGCGGTGATGATCCTCGGCATTCCCCACACGCCCGAGGCATGACGTGACGCGCATTGCCGTGCTTGCCTCGGGCGAGGGCAGCAACCTCCAGTCGATCCTCGAGCACCTGGACGCGCTCGCACCGCGGGCGGTCGGCGCGGTGTCCCTGGTGGTGAGCAACCGCACCGCGGCCTACGCGCTGGAGCGCGCGCGGCGACGCGGCATTCCCGCCGTGCACGTGCCGAACGACGCACCGCCCGACGCACTCGAGCAGGCGCTCGCGGACCACGACATCGAGCTGGTGGCCCTCGCCGGCTACCTCCGACTCGTCCCCGGCTCCGTGGTGCGGCGCTGGGCCGGACGCGTGCTGAACGTCCACCCGGCGTTGCTGCCGGCGTTCGGGGGAGAGGGCATGTACGGGCATCGCGTGCACGAGGCGGTCATCGCGTCGGGGGTGCGCCTCTCCGGAGCCACCGTGCATTTCGTCGACGAGCAGTTCGACCGCGGCGCGATCATCGCGCAGTGGCCGGTGCCGGTGCCGCTCGGCGACTCCGCCGCCGCACTCGCCGCACGCGTGCTCGCGCTGGAGCACCGCATCTATCCGTGGTGCGTGGAGGCCGTGGCGAGCGGTGCGGTGCGACTGGGCGACGACGGGCACGCGCACGGCCAGCTGCCGTACGAGTTCTCGAGGTTCGGGGTTGAGGGACCGCGGCACCCGTTCGTGCCGGACGCGTGAACTGCCAACAGACGCTGTGGGCTCTACGCCGTACGCTTTACGCCGTCCGTCTCCAGCGGCGACCGACTAGCCCTAGCACCTAGCACCTACCACCTAGCACCTACCACCTACCACCCACCACCTGCCTGTCTGATGCCTTCCGCCCTGCTGAGCGTCTCCGACAAGTCCGGCCTCGCCGATCTCGCCCGTGGGCTCGTGGCCCTCGGCTTCGACCTCATCTCCACCGGCGGCACGGCCAAGGCGCTGCGTGACGCCGGTCTCGCGGTGCGCGACATCAGCGAGGTGACCCATTTTCCGGAGATGCTCGACGGCCGCGTGAAGACGCTGCACCCGGTGGTGCACGGCGGGTTGCTGGCGCGCCGCGACATTCCCGAGCATATGGCGACCATCGCCGAGCACGGCATCGCGCCCATCGACGTCGTGGTCGTGAACCTGTACCCGTTTCGCGAGACGGCGGCCAAGCCCGGTGTGAAGGCGGAGGACGTCATCGAGCAGATTGACATCGGCGGCCCGTCCATGCTGCGCTCGGCGGCCAAGAACTTCGGCGCCGTCACGGTGGTGGTCGATCCCGCCGACTACGGCCGCGTGCTCGATGCGCTGCGCGCGGGCGGCGACCAACTGCCGCTGCGCCGCACGCTGGCCGGCAAGGTGTACGCGCACACGGCCGCCTACGATGCCGCCATCTCGGGGTGGTTCGCCCAGCAGGCGGGCGACCGATTTCCCGATCGCCTGTCGATGGCCTTCGAGCGCGCCCAGTCGCTCCGCTACGGCGAGAATCCGCACCAGACGGCCGCGTTCTATGTGGACGCGCCGCATGCCGGCCTCGCCGGCCTCGTGCAGAAGGGCGGCAAGGAGCTGAGCTTCAATAACTTTCTCGACCTCGAGGGCGCGCTGCTCGCCGTCACGCCGTTTGCCGGCGAGTGCGCGTGTGCCATCGTCAAGCACACGACGCCGTGCGGGCTGGCCACCGGAACGACCGCGCTCGAGGCGTACCAAAAGGCGCTGGCCTGCGACCCGGTGTCGGCGTTCGGCTCCGTCATCGCCTTTACCGTGCCCGTGGACGCCGAAACGGCGCACGCCATCGCATCGCTGTTCGTGGAGTGCATCGTCGCCCCGGCGTTTTCGCCGGAGGCCGTGGACATCCTCGGCGCGAAGAAGAACCTGCGCCTGCTCGAGGGCGCGGCGACCGAACGTCCCGGCGCGCTCGACGTGAAGCGCGTGCGCGGCGGCGTGCTGGTGCAGGAAAAGGCGCCGACGGTCATCGATGACACCGGGTGGAAAGTGGTGACCAGGCGCGCGCCGACGGCGGCCGAGCAGAAGGACCTGCTGTTCGCGTGGCGCGCGGTGGCCTGCGTGAAGTCCAACGCCATCGTGCTCGCCCGCGACGGCGCGACGATCGGCATCGGCGCGGGGCAGATGTCGCGCGTCGATTCGGCCTTCCTGTCGGTGCACAAGGCCCGGAGCGCCGGGCATGCCACCGCTGGCGCGGCGCTGGGGTCGGACGCGTTCTTCCCGTTCCGCGACGGCGTGGATCACGCCGCGTCTGCCGGCGTGACCGCCATCGTGCAGCCGGGCGGGTCGGTGCGCGACGCGGAGGTGATTGCCGCGGCGGACGAGCAGGGCATCGCGATGGTGTTCACGGGGCAGCGACTCTTCCGGCACTAGTGGAACCGTCGGGTGCGGGTGCGGGTGCGGGGTACGGAGGCTTGGTGCGGAGGGGCGAGTGGAGTACGGAGGATGGAGTAGGGGGCTGACTGCCCCGGCCTCGCCCCCCAACCTCCACTCAGGCCTCCGCACCAAGCCCCCGCACCCCGCACTCCTGCTTTGCCCGTCCCTCTTCCCCTGAGCCACGCCTCCCGCCGATATTAGAAGGTTATCCCGAAGAATCCTTTCGCCCCATCCCCGATGGCGACGCCAGCAGCCGCTCCCGATCTCGACTCCCGCCCGTCGTACCTCGCCGCCGGCATCGCCTTCGCGGCGGTGTTGCTGCTGTATCTCGTCACCCTCTCGCCCGACACGGCGATGTGGGACACCAGCGAGTACATCACGGCGGCGTACACGCTCGGCATCCCGCATCCGCCGGGCAATCCGTTCTTCGTCCTGATCGGGCGCGTCTTCGCGGTGCTGCCCATCGCGCCGACGGTGGCCATGCGCATCAACCTGCTGGCTGCCCTCTCCAGCGCCGTCTCGGCGGCAATGTGGTTCCTGATCACGGAGCGCGTGCTGGTGGGCTGGTTCGAGCAGCGCTGGCAGCGCATTGCCGGCGGTGCGCTGGCCGTGCTGATTGGCTCCACCGCGTTCACCGTGTGGGCGCAGTCGGTGGTCAACGAGAAGGTCTACACCCTCTCACTCGCCGGGCTGGCCATCACCGCCTGGCTGACGGTGCGCTGGTGCGATGACCCCGATGGGCCGTCGGCCGACCGCCTGCTCGTGCTCATCGCGTACATCTGCGGGCTTGGCTACGCCAATCACATGGCCGGCATGCTGTCGGCGCCGGCCATCGGCCTCGCCGTGCTGATTCGCCGTCCCCGGACGATCACGCGCTGGAAGCTGCTGCTTGCCTGCGTCGGCGCCGTGGTGCTCGGCGGCACGCCGTTTCTCACGCAGCCCATTCGTGCCGCGCATTTTCCGGCCATCAACGAAGGCGAACCCACGGCGTGCCGCGACGGACTCAAGCTGTCGTGCACGATGTCCAAGGGCACGTACAACGCCTTCATGTACAACTTCAATCGCGGGCAGTACGGCAAGCCGGAACTCGGCGAA
>CAYHCW010000321.1:0-4172 GCA_964355025.1 uncultured Gemmatimonas sp.
ATGTGGGCGACGATGCAGAAGTTGCGGATGCGGCTCTGGTCCAAGGCGTCAGCGGATTGAGGTCAGCCTTGAAAGTTAGCCACTGCGCGGCCAGCCTCCAACTGGCTGCCCTCGGCGTTTTCGCGGTCACCTGCGTACTATTACATCGTTCCATGACCAGCCCGACCAACGCGCAACGCCCCGAACTCCTCGATCCGGCCCAGCTGAACGCGCTCGGCGGGCTGGAGATTCGCGCCCGCTGGATCGTCGAGGGCTTTCTCACCGGCCTCCATCGGTCGCGCAAGAAGGGCTTCTCGGTGGAGTTCGCCGAGCACCGCCCGTACCAGTCCGGCGATGACCTGCGCTACATGGACTGGAAGATGGCCGCCCGCGCCGACAAGTGGCTCATCAAGCTCTTCGAGGAAGAAACCAACCTGCGCGCCACGGTCGTGCTCGACGTCTCCAAGTCGATGGACTGGACGGGCTCGCCGGCGCGGCTGACCAAGCAGGCGTACGCACAGACCCTCGTCGCCGCCGTCTCGCTGTTGCTGCTGAAGCAGCGCGACGCGGTGGGGCTGATTCGCTTCGACGACGAGGTGCGCACCGTGCTGCCGCCGCGGTCGCGCGACGTGCACTTTCGGCGCATCCTTGCGGCGCTGTCCGACCCCGGCGCAGGCAGGGGAAGCGATGCCCCGGGCGCGCTGCTGCGTGCGGCCAAGCTGGTGCCCCGTCCGGGACTCGTGATCGTCGTGTCCGACCTGCTCCTCGATCCGCTCGCGACCGTCGAGGCCATCCAGGCGCTGCGCGGCGCCGGCCATCAGGTGACGGTGCTGCACCTGCTCGACCCCGCCGAGCGCGACCTGACAGTGCCCGGCGCCGAGGTCGTGTTTGTGGATACCGAGACCGGGACGGAGGTCGAGGCCTCGGTGGGCGACGTGCGTGCGGCGTATCGCGCGACAGTCGTCGAGGTCATCGACGAGTGGCGCTCCGCTCTTGCGGGCGCCGGCGCAGCGTACGAACCCATCTACACGGACGCGCCGTTCGCGGTGCCCGTGCGTCGTGCCTTCCTGTCGCGGCGGAGGCTGCCGTGAGCCTGCTCGCACCGCTGGCGCTGATGCTCGGCCTCGTGGCCGCCGTGCCGCTCTGGCTGCACCTGCGCCGGCGCAAGGTCGAGATGCGCGTCGACTTTCCCGCCGTGCGATACCTGTTGCGCGCCGAGCTCGAGCACGCGCGCGAGTTGAAGGTGCGCAACGCGCTGCTGATGCTCCTGCGCGTCATCATCGTGCTGCTCATTGCGCTCGCGGCGGCCCGGCCGCTTGCGCAGCTCGGCGTGTCCGGGCACGGTCCCACGGCGCTGGCGGTCGTGCTCGACAACTCCATGAGCACGGGCGCCGTGCTCAATGGGCGCTCCGTCCTGGCCGACCTGCAGGAGGCAGCGCGCGTACTGCTGCGGCGCGCGCGCGCCAGCGACCGGGTGTGGCTGGTGACGGCAGATGGGGCGGTAACCGGCGGGTCAGGCGCAACCGTGAGCGAGGCCATCGACCGCGCCACACCGCTGGCCGGTGCCGGCGACTTGCCGGCGGCAGTCCGCCGCGCGGCGGCACTCGTGCCCGGGGCGCAGTTGCCGGCCTCACGCGTGGTGGTCATCACCGACGGCCAGGCCAACGCGTGGCCCGAGCAGCTGCCGGCGGTGGCGGCGCCCGTCCTCGTCTTCGCTCCCACCGCACCGCCGCCTGTGAACCGCGCGGTGACGCGCGTCGTCGCTGACCCGCCGCACTGGGCGCCGCGCGGGGCGCTGCGCGCCACGGTGATTGCGCGGGCACCAGTGAACTGGCGCGCCGCGCTGGGCACAACGACGCTCGCGCGGGGCACCGTTGCCGGAGGCGGCAGCATTGAAACCTCGGCGACTCCGGCCGCGCGAGGCTGGACCGCCGGTACCATCGAGTTGCCGCCTGACGAACTGCGTGCCGACGACGTGCGCCCCTTTGCGCTGCACGTCGGCGCGGCACCGGCCGCGCGCGCCGACGCTTCGGCGGGCGCCTTCGTCCGCACGGCGCTGGGCGCGCTGGTGGCCGACGGCCGCTTGCGCGACGGGGGCGGTGTCGCCGTCACGTCGGCAGACGCCCTCGTGGCACTTCCCGCGCTCATCGTTGCGCCCGCCGATCCGGCGCGCGTGGCGCTCGCCAACCGCGCGCTGGAGCGTTTGCGCATTCCGTGGCGCTTTGGCGACCGCCGCAGCGGCCCCGTGCGCGCGCGCGGCGACGGACTGGACGGCGCCACCGTGCAGCGCTTCTACGTGCTGCAGGCGCAGGGTGCAGGAGCTGCAGGAGCTGCAGGAGACACGCTGGTGCGCGCAGGTGCGGAACCTCTCGTCGTCGCCGGCGATGGCTGGGTGCTGATGGCAGTGGCGCTCGACCCGGCCGACACCGACTTGCCGTTGCGCGCGGCATTCCTGCCGTGGCTCGAGCGCACGATCGCGCGGCGGCTCGCCACCGATGCCGGCCCGGTGATTGATATCGCGCCATCGGCGACGTTTGCCCGCCCGTCGTGGGCCACGGGCCTCGAGGCGGCGGACGGTACGGTGCAGCCGCTCGCCGGCGCGCGCGTTCATGCGCCCCGCCAGACGGGCGTCTACTTTCTCCGCCGCGGTACCGAACGAGCAGGGGCCGTGGTCGTGGCGCCGGAGAGCGCCGAGTCGGTGCTCGATCGCATGCCGGCCGCCGCCATCGCCGCGCGATTTGCGGCGCGCGGCGCGTCTGGTGTCGATGACCCGGCGCGCCTGGCCGACCGGGCGTGGTCGGACACCTCGCCTCGCCCGCTCATTGCCGGCCTCATTGTCGGCGCGCTCCTGCTCCTTGCGGCCGAGACCTGGGTCTCGCGTCGCGATCTCGCTGACGTGTCCTGATCAATGGCCCTTCCGCTGCTGCTCGAGCGCTTTGCCGCGCTCCCCCAGTTCCAGGCGTTCCGCGCCCGCGCGCCCCGCACCGGCGATGCACTGACGGTCGCCGGGCTCGTCGGGTCGAGCGACGCGCTGCTCGTCGCCGCGCTGGCCATCGATGCCCCCAACCGGCTGCACGTCGTGGTCACCGACCAGGTGGCCGAGGCCGAACGCTGGCTGGCAGACCTCGAGGCGATACTCGGCGAGGGCTTTGCGGCGCTGTATCCCCCGCGCGAGGGCTTTGGCGAAGTGGAACCGCACGCCGAGGTGGCGGGCGAGCGCGTGGAGACGCTCGAGCGGCTCAGCCGGGGCGACGTGCGGGTGCTCGTGACCACCGCCCGTGCGGTGCAGGAGCGCACGCGCCTGCCGCGCGCGCTCGCCGATGCGCGGCTGGAGCTCGCGCGCGGCGCGACGTGGCGGCTCGACGCCCTCGCCGAGCATCTCGCGCGCGTGGGCTTCGAGCGCGTGCAGATGGTGGAGGACGTTGCGCAGTTCTCGGTGCGTGGCGGCATCGTGGACGTCTACGGCTTCGGCATGTTGGCGCCGGTGCGGCTGGAGTTCTGGGGCGATGAACTGGTGGAACTGCGCGAGTTCGACCTGTCGAGCCAGCGCACCACACGCCCGGTCGAGCGGACCATCGTGCTCCCCGTCGACGTGGTGCCGGCGCAGGACGAATCGTCGGCGGCCACGGCGAGTGATCGCACGTCGCTGGCCGCGCTCTGGCCGCCGGACTCGGTGGTCTTTCTCCCCGAGGGCGTGCACCTGTTGCCCGAGCTTCGGCGCACGTGGGACGAAGCCGAGCATCACCTCGACCTCGCCCGCCGCCGCGGCGAGCACGTCTCGTCGCGCGACGAGCTCCTGCAGCCGCCCGACGTGGCCACCCGCGCGCTGAAGTTGTTTGCCACGGTCGAGATTCTTGCCGCGGTAGACGGTGACGCGGGCGTGCTCTTCCCGCTGCGGACGCCCGAGGCGATCGACCGCGACATGGCGCTCTTGCGCGCCGTGGTGAGCGACGGCACGCCGACGGTGATCCTGTGCGACAACAGCGGACAGGCCGAGCGCCTGGAAGAATTGCTCAGTGGCACGGGTCGCGTGACGCTCCCCGCCCTCACCATCGGCGTGCTCGGCGGTGGATTCGTGCTGCCGCCGCGCGGTGCGCCGGGCGGACTGCGCGTCCTCACCGACCACGAGATCTTCCGTCGCGACCGGCGCATCCGGCGCGCGCGCAAGTACGCCACGGGCACGGCGCTCGAGG
>CAYHCW010000322.1:0-4171 GCA_964355025.1 uncultured Gemmatimonas sp.
CCTTGTTGAGGGACTCGACTCGCCCGGCTATCAGCGGCCGGTCGGGCACCGCGAACGGCAGCTTCGTCATGATCACCGTCACAAGCTGGTCGCCCGGCAGGTCGATCCCCTGCCAGAAGCCGTCGGTGCCCAAGAGCACGCTCGCCGGCCCCTCGCGAAACATCTCCAGCATCCGCGACCGCGGCAGGCCGTCGGCCTGGCTGACGAGCCGCTCGTTCCGCCGCACGCACCAGCCGGCGAGTTCGGCCGACGCCTTGGCGAGGGCCGCGTGGCTCGTGAACAGCACCATCGTCCGGCCCTCGGTGCGGGCGACGTACCGCCGCACCATCCGCACGACGCCGGCGTCGTAAGGATCGCGGGTCGCCGGGTCGGGCAGCCGGTCGATGAGCACCAGTTTTGCCTGCCGCGGATAGTCGAAGGGACTGCCCAGCTGCCGGGCGGGCGTGGTATCGCCCAGGCCGAGCCGCCGCCGCTGGAAGGCGAAGGCGTCGGCGGCGTTGGCGGGGGGGATCGTCTCGTCGCCGGGCCACACGTCGTCGTCGGGGCGCACGAGCTTGGCGGCCAGCGCAAAGCCCGCGCCCACACCCAGCGTGCCGAAGACCCCGGGGTCGAGCCAGCGCATCGGTGCCCGCGGGCGCAGCACGTACGACGCAGTTCCCACAAAATCGCCGCCATCGGCGATAATCGTGGACGTGTCGGCGAGCGCGCCGTCCACAGCGCGGCACACAGCGAGTGGATTCAGCGGCGACACCAGCATGTCCGACTGCGCGGCAATCTCGGCGTCACGCCTGGCATCACGCTCGGCAAGCCGGGCCTGCCACGCGGCACACGAAGCATGTGTGCCGGCTCCAGCCAGCGCACGAACAAACAGGTCGGCGTCGGCGCACACCGCCAGGGTGCTGCGCCGATTCTTGTGCAGTTCGGCGCGGTCGCGATTCACCGACACGACGGTCGCGCGTCCGGCGATGTGCCGCCCGTAGTCGAGGCGAAAGTCCATTGGCACGCCGCACAGCAACACGAGGTCGGCTTCGCGCAGCGCGTCCTTGCGGTGATGCCGCACCTGCTGGGTGGCGACTGCGCCGAGCAACCCGCGCGCCATTCCCGCCAGGAACACCGGCGCGCCAAGCGCGCGCACCGCATCGGCGAGTGCGCCAACCTCGGCGGCGCACTCGGCGCCCTGGCTTCCAATCACCAGCACCGGACGTTCGGCGCGAGCCAGCAGGCCTGCCACGCGCGCCACGACCCGCGCCGACGGAGCAACACGCAGTACCTGCACCGGGTCATTCGGCGTCGCGCCGCCCGGGGCAAATACCCTTCGCGCATGCCGGCTCAGGTACCAGTGTTCGAGCTTCTTTCCAAGGCTCGCGTCCGCCGCCGGAGGCCTGGCAATGCCCATCGTCTCCTGCACGATCGGTTCGGAATAGAGCACGTCAACCGGCAGTTCGACGAAGACCGGTCCGGGCACCCCCTCACGCGCCACGCGCAGCGCGCGTTCAAGCACGCTCACGATGTCGGCCACGCGGCTCACGCGCTCGGCGTGCTTCACGTGCGGCCGGATCACCGCCATTTGGTCGATGTCCTGCAGTGAGCCGCGTCCGCGCAGCACCGTGGCGGTGGCGCCGCCGATGAGCAGCATCGGCGAGCGCGCCATGCGGGCGTTGGTGAGCGCCGTGAGCGTGTTGGTGACACCCGGTCCCGCAGTGACCACCGCGACGCCCACGCCGGTCAGCCTCGCTGTGGCGTCGGCAGCGAAAGCGGCCGTCTGCTCCTGCCGCGTGTCGATGACACGAATGCCGCGCCGCTTCGACTCCACGAGAATCGGCGAGATGTGCCCGCCGGCGAGCGCGAAGATGCTGCGCACGCCGTGGCGGTACAGGACTTCGGCGACCAGATGGCCGCCGGTGGGGCGCGACGGGTGGGTGATCGGCATCGCCTACCGGGCCGCCGCGCGCCAGGTGGCGGTGGTCGATGCATTCCACGCCGCATCGAGCGCGGTCACTATCACCAGGTCGGCCTTTTCCGCCGACGTGGAGAACGCCAGGTTCGCGAGCGTCGTCGTGCCAAGCACAAGCCGGAAGTTCCACGTCGTGGCATTGCGCCACTGCACCATCCACCATCGCGCCGACTCGCCTGCGCCCGGCGTGATGGTCACGCGCATGATCGAGTTCTGGTCGGTCACGGTGATGGTCGGTGCTGGCGGCGCGATGTTGTCGAGCCAGCTGTACGACGGCACCAGGGTGTTGCCCGCATATCCCGACGATGCCAGGGAATCGGCCAGCCCCTTTGCATTGGTGCGCACTGCCGTCGTGTTGTAGAGCAGCGTGCCGCTGCCGCCGCCGGCGTTTGGCCCAGACCGATAGCGGGTGACCGCAATCTGGCTCGTGATCTCTGCAGCGGAGCCGAAGCCGCCATCTGCCACCCGGTAAGCGGCAAGCCCGGGCCAGAGATGCCGCTTCTGCGCATTCACCGAGATCCACCAGTCGAGGAGCGACGTGAAGTTCTGGCCGGTGCTGGCCAGCGACCAGTAGAGCTGCGGCGCGAAGTAGTCCACCCAGCCGTTCTCCAGCCACTTCTTGGAATCGGCGTAGATGGCGCTGTAAGCGTCAAGGCCCGTGATGCCCGCGGGATTTCCCGGCCGCCAGATGCCAAACGGGGAGATCCCCACCTTCACGGCGGGCTTGGCGCCATGTACCTCGGTGTAGAGCCGCTGGATGAACGTGTCCACGTTGCGCCGGCGCCAGTCGGCGCGCGCCATCGCCGCGCCGCCGGCCGCCAGATACTTGTTGTAGGAAACGTCGTCGTTGAAGACGGGCGCGCTCCCCGTGGGGTACGGGTAGAAGTAGTCGTCGAGATGCACCGCGTCGATGTCATACCGTGCAATCACGTCCTTGATGACGTTCAGCGTCCACGTGTGCACGTCCGGCTCGCCAGGGTCGAACCAGAGCTGGCCTTCCCAGATGCGCGCCAGGTCGGGTCGCGTCTTCCACAGGTGGTTGGCCGCCAGCCTGGTCGTGTCGCTCACGTTCCCGGCGCGGAACGGATTGAACCAGGCGTGCAGTTCCAGTCCGCGCAGATGCGCTTCGTCAACCCACGTGGCGAGCGGATCCCAGCCGGGATCCACGCCCTGCGTTCCCGTGAGCGCCTTCGCCCACGGTTCAAGGCTCGACCGGTACAGCGCGTCACCCGATGCGCGCACGTGCAGGATCACGGCGTTCATCCGCAGCGTCACGGCCTTGTCGAGGATCGTGCGCATCTCGGCCATCGCCTCGGTCTGGCTCAGCCCGGTCCGCGTCGGCCAGTCGATGTTGGCGACGGTGGCGACCCAGAGCCCGCGGAACTCACGCGCGACCGTCGGCGGCGTCGCGCTGGGTGGATTGACGGGCGGCGTGACCGGGGGCGTGACCGGGGGCGTGACCGGCGGCGTGGGACCTGTCGGCGAGTCGCTGCCGGTGGAGCAGGCAGCGGAGAGAAGGACGAGGGCGACAATTGCGAAACGGCGCATGCACTGAAAATGCCGTGCGGCGCGCGCGATGGCGAGATGCGGTGGTCTTCCGTAATCGGTCAACCACCAACCACCTACTGCCTACGTCGTCTCAAGCGCCCCCTTCAATGCCCGCCACGGCAGCTTGGCGCACTTGTGCCGCGCCGAAAACGCCGCCACGCCGGCGAGCGCACTCATCTCTCCCAATGAGTCATCCGGCTGACCACCCGAGAGCATCTCGTCAAAGCGCCGCGACAACACGTCGAGCTCCTCACGCGTCCGCCCGCGCACGAGCTCCATCAGCATGGATGCAGCGGCCTGCATGATCGAACACCCTGTGCCTGTGAACGCTGCCTCGATCACCATGCCATCCCGTTCGCGAATGCAGACAGTGACATCATCACCACACAACGGGTTCTTCACCGTGTGCACGCCGGTGGCGCGCTCCAGCGCCCCTTTGTGCCGCGGCCGCCGGTAGTGATCGAGGATGCGCTCCTGGTACAGCGCGGCCAACCCCGCGCCGCCGTCAGCCGACGTGGGCACCAAACCGCTCCTTCGCCTTGCGCAGCGATACCACCAGTGCGTCGACGTCGGCCAGCGTGTTGTACACGTAAAAGCTGGCACGCACCGTCGACGTCACCTTCAGCGCGCGCATCAGCGGCTGCGCACAATGATGCCCGGCGCGCACGC
>CAYHCW010000323.1:0-4113 GCA_964355025.1 uncultured Gemmatimonas sp.
TACGCCGGGATACCCGCGTTGTACTCCACGACAATCAGTTTCTGCAGCAGCCACTGCGTCAGCTCTTCGTGCCGCGCGACGCCGCCCTTGCTCCGGTCGAGGATTCGCCACGACCAAATCCACGCTCTCGGGAAGTTGAGCAGGAGCGCCTTCCAGACGAACATCAGCGGGACCGGCTCGATGCCCAGTTCGCGGCTCGCCCGGTCGCCAATCAGCTTGTGCATGTAGATGCGCGCGGCCAACGGCGGCATGCGCCGGGCGAGCATCTTGAGGTTGGCGTTCGCCAGGTCGACGCCGGCGGGATTCACGTCCGCCGTGGCGTAGTACCGCCGCTTGTACGCGTCATAGAACTCGTGCGCGTCGGCGAGCGTTTGGGGCACGTAGTCCCAGCTCTTCGGCTGCCCCGGCGGGTGAATGCCCATCGTGCGCGCGTACACGCGCCAAATGAAGTGGTAGGCCTCGGCGTCTTCGGCGCTGAGTGAAATCTTCAGGGTGTCGAAACCGTCCATGACCAGCGCCGAGAAGGCCATGAGCGTGGCCAGCAGGTCTTCGAGGCTGATCGGCTCCCCGCCATGCTGCCGAGTGAAATCCGGGTACTTCGCCTTGGCGATGCCGCGCAACCCCGCGTGCATGAGACGCACCTTGATGGCTTCGAGGCCCGCGTCGCTGGAGGGCAGCACCGACGAAGTGAGCTTTGGATCGAAGCTCCCCGGGGCCACGACCTTCAGCAGCATCTGGAGCACACCGAGGACGCGCCGATACGTCTGCGAATCCAGCGCGCCCGACATCATCAGCACCTTGCTGAGGCGCGGCGCCTGGTAGCCTTCCTGCAGCGACTTGGAGAGCAGGATGAGGGCGGCCGGCAGCGCGTTGGTGAGGAACACCTGCTGGCCTTTGCGGAGCTTGGCCAGTTCCGCGTCGGTGAGGTCGTCGAGTTCGAGGCTCGGGCGCGCGGCGTTCAGAAAGGTCCGGAACGCGTCGGGAAGCTCCAGCTCCGACGGCAGCGCCGCATCCGTCCGCATCTTGGTGAACATGAACGCGAGCGACTGGTCGCGAGGCAGGTCCCGGGCGCAGGCGTCGGCGAGTGGGTCGCTCTGGTCGCGCAACGCATTAAGGAACGCGTCGTCGGACCACTTGGTGGCCGGACGCGCGGGGGCCTGCGGCATTCGAGTCTCCGGGGGTAGGTCGAATCAGCCGAAGCTAGGCGCTATCGAACGCAGCGGCAAGAGTGCGCGCGGTCTATCGTCGGTACGACCAGACGACTCCCTCGTTGGTCATCTGGAGCGTCGCGCCGTTCAGGGTACCGCCGTTTGAGCCACCGTTGGTGTAGGTAAGCGTCAGGCTGCTTCCCTGCAGGCGGTAGGTGCCGGAAACCACCCGCGTCTGCGGCGTGGCGCCCGGGCTCGCGCGAAAGGTCGAGCTGACCTGCAGGCCGCTGCCGGCGCTGAGCGTCAGCGTGCCGGCGGTCACCTCAATCTGGCTTCCCCCCTCCGCGATGCTGGTGGGGAGCGCCTTGCCGTTCAGCGACTCGAGCGTGTACGTCCCGTGTTCGGCGGCTGTGGTGCTGCCGGTCGCGGGTCCCGTGGAACTCTTGCTGCAACCCATTGCCACGACAACCGCCGTCACCAGGGCGAGATATCGCATTGCCGCCTCCCGAGAGGAGCATGGTGGGGGCGCTCCCAGTATGCGGCGGATGCCGACGCAACGCAAGCGTGACGCGGTTCGTATCGCTAACAACAGGGCCCGTCGGCACGCGAGTGCCGACGGGCCTGATGATTCGTGGTCGAGTGCCCGGAGAGAGAATCGAACTCTCATGCCCTTGCGGGCGCGGGATTTTGAGTCCCGTGCGTCTGCCAGTTCCGCCATCCGGGCGTGGGATGCTCCTACCGCTGCATCGCCGTACGGAAACTAGCCGCTGAGCAACGGCCGATCCAGCCCGCAGCGAACGGTGGCGACGCTTACTCTCCCAAAGCTTCGCTGAAGAGCGCTCCGAGATCGATGAGGAGCCGTTCCTCAGCACCCGACGGTTGCCAGGTAAGCATGTCAGTCAGGATCCCGGGACGCGAGTCGTCGGGGCGCCTCCGGGCCGCCGACCGCGGACCATCGCGCCCCACCGTCTGCACGCCGGACATCCGGCCCTCGCCTGGAGGGACATCCTAGCCCCATTGCGGACACACTGTCCGCGCGTCGCGCCACTTCTCCTCTGACGGCGACGTGGAACGAAGCTTGCTCTACCAAGGGGTGTCTTCCACAAGGTGAGTCCATGGTCCGCACCCTCTTCGTTGGCGACCTCACATACGACGCCCTCCGCCGCGATCGCGCCGCCGAGTTGATGGCCGCGTGCCCGCAGTATGGCCTTGAGCCCCTCGACGCCACGATCCGGTTCATGGCGCGAGTCGACGACCAGCAGCCGGGTGCCGATCAGAGTGCGTGGCGCCTGGAGGACACCGTGCGGCGCATCGAGCGATGGGTCGGTGCCGTTCCGCGCGTGATCGTGGGCTTCGACCCGCTGCACGCCGCCATGGCCTTGCACTTCTTTCCGGGCGTCCCGGTGGTCCTGCATGTCGATGGCATGGGCTCCGGCGTACCAGCGTTCCCGCTCACGACGGTCTCGCGCTTGCCGGGACTCCACGAAGTCCTCTCGGGCACGCTGCGCGCGGCCACGCACGTACTGGTCAGCAACCCACGCAACGCCGCCACCCTCGTGAAGCAGTGGGGCGTCGATGTGCAGCGCGTCCAGCAGTCGCCGCTCGACATCGGATCGGCCGCATCACTGTACCTCGATGCCACGCGCTCCGGCCTCGCGGTGACTCCGACGCGATTTCACTGGTGGATGGATCTCTGGTGCGCGCAGGCCGGCTGTCAAATGGCCAGCCGGCCCGCGTAGCCGCACGCCGACGGCAGGGCCCGGCGCGACCTCGCGTCGCGCCGGTCGCCGTCAGACCGCGCTGAGTGGGACGTTCTCCACGGCGGGGGGCAGGTGCACCCGTACCGTCGTGCCCTGCCCGGGTGCGCTCTCAATCGACCAGCGCGCCCCAGCGCCCTCGATCATCCGCTGCACGGACCACAGCCCGAGCCCCGTGCCCTGTCCCTCGGCCTTGGTCGACACGAACGGCTCTCCGATCCGTACCTGCACCCGCGGATCCATGCCACATCCCGTGTCGGAAACAACCACATCGATCCACCCCTCCAGGTCGGCATTCGGCGCCACGGATATCGTGAGCGCGCCCTCCCCCGAGATCGCATCGCGTGCATTCGTCGCGAGATTCACCAGCGCCTGCTCCAGTTGGTAGTCGGCGATGCCGACGGGGCACGGCCCCTCGGGCGCCGTCACGGTCAGCACGATGGTGCGCGGCAGCAGGGCGTCCAGCAGGCGCGCGATGTCCTTCGCAACGGCCGCGGCATCGCAGTTGCCGCCCGGGCGTTCCACGCCGCGGCGGCTGAAGGAGAGCAGGTCGCGCGTGATCTGCGTGCCACGGCGGATCGCCTGGTGCATCTCGGCGATGGCCGCCGCCGACGCCTCACGCGCCGCGGGCCCGCTCAACGTGCGCAGGTGCACCAGGCAGATCTGCAGCACCGTGGCGAAGTCGTGCGCCACCGACGCCGACAGGCGCACCGTGACCTCCATCCGTTCGAGGCGGTGCACCTCGCGCTCGAAGTGGCGCAGCGCGGTCATGTCGGTCACCACGAGTTGCACGGCGCGCTCGCGCATCCAGTCGACGAGGCCGCCCGTCACGGTGTACTCGCCGTCCTCGTGGCTCAGCGTCCATGGCTCCATCTGCGGAGCGACGTCCGGTCCGGTCCTCTCCTGCGCGAAGAACCGGCGCACGGCATCGGTGCCCTCGTCACCGAGCACGGCACTGAGCGGTCGGCCCACGAGCGGCGCGCCGAACAGCGCTTCCGCGCGCTCGTTGGCGAAGCGCACGCACCCTGACGGGCCGTCCACCACGAGCACGCCGTTCGGCGAGAGGGACACGAGGCTGTCCAGGCGCTGCCGCTCCTCGAGCATTCGCCGATAGCGGTTCAAACGGCAGATCGCCGAGATGCGCGTGCGCAGTTCCAGGCGGTCCAGCGGCTTCGCGAGGAAGTCGTCCACGCCGGCCTCGAGCGCCA
>CAYHCW010000324.1:0-4081 GCA_964355025.1 uncultured Gemmatimonas sp.
AGCTCAACTGGTTCTGGCGCGGCTGGTTCTACACGACGTACGCCAACGATCAGGCGCTCAACAATGTCGAGCGGCAGGACGCCAAGGACCTCGTGGGCAATGACTCGAAGGGGACGGGCTACTTCCGCCTCAGCATCGAGCAGAAAGGCGGCCTGGTGATGCCGGTGGAGCTGGAGATCTCCTACACCGACGGCACCAAGGAGCGCGTCGCGCTGCCGGCCGACATCTGGCGGCAGAACGAGAAGGTCTTCACCTACGGGATGTTCAGCAGCAAGGACATCGCGCAGGTGGTGCTCGATCCCGACCTGTCGTTTGCCGACGTCAACCGCGCAAACAACACCTGGAAGAAGCCGGCGGCCGCGCCGCTGCCCTGAGGCACCCTGTCGTTCGCGCCGCCGCGTGCCGGAGATCGTTCCGGCACGCGGCGGTTGTGCGTTCCGCCTCGTGTTCTCGCGAGCTACCGCTTCAGCTCGCGCAGGGCGTGCTGCAGCTCCGGTACGAGCAGGCGCGTCATCGCCAGTTCCACCGCCGCCCTGGAGCCCGGCATCACCGCCACGAACTTGCCGCGCGCCGCACCCGCCAGCGCACGAGTCAGCATGGCCGCCGCGCCGATCTGCTCTTGATAACTGAGCATCCGGAACAGTTCGCCGAACCCCGGGAGCTCGCGATCGAGCATCGGGCGCACCACGTCGATGGTGCGGTCGCGCACGCCTAATCCGGTGCCGCCCGTGCAGAGCACGGCATCGACGTCGTCGCGGCCCAGCGCTTCTTCCGCGCGGCTGCGGATCTGTGCGTCGTCATTCGGCAGCAGGTGCCGGACCACGACGGTGTGCCCCGCCGCGAGCAGCAGCTGTTCTATGAGGTCGCCCGACTCGTCGGTGGCTGCCGTGCGCGAGTCGCTGATTGTCAGCACCGCGCAGCGGGCGCCGTCGCGTCGTGCCGCCTCGTTGCGATGGGCCGCGGTGCTCGGCGAAGAACCGTCGAGAGCCGTCACGGAACGAACCCCTGGCTGCCCAACAGGGACGGATTGATCATGCTCGTGCTCCGGGCGATCCCGCATCGCGCGCGAACGCCATCAAGTGGTCCTGCAATATGCGCCGACCACGGAACACCCGCGATGTTCCGGCGTGACGGACGACGCGCGACGCGCTACTTCAACGCAGCGAGCGCCCGCTTCGCCTGTTCGTTGCGGCTATCCAACCTGACCGCCAGCTCATATTCCGCGCGCGCCGTGAGCTTGTCACCACGCCTTTCGTGGATGCTGCCCAGACGAAAGTGCGTGACGCTCAGCGTCGGCACATTGTTGGCGGGTGGTGGCGCGACGGTCAGGTACTTCCTGAGCGCCTGTTCCCCGCGCTCGAGCTGCTGCCCCGAGACGGCTGCGAGTCGCCCCACATGGTACAGCGCCGCCGCATCGAGTGGCCGGCGCTTCTGGAACGCCTCGATGGCGGCGAACGCGTCGCTTACGCGCCCACCGTCGACGAGCCGCGACGCGTAGCCGCTGACGACCTGCAACGAGTCGGGGTACTCGACCATCATCGCCTTGATGGTACGTTCGGCGGCCGCGGTGTCCCGTGCCCTGCCGGCCATCTGCAGGGCGATGAACTGCCCGCGATACCGGTTGCGGCTCAGGATCTCTGCCGCCTCCGCGCGCGCCTTGTCCGCCCCGCCACCCATGATGCCCGGGGCCATCGTGAAGAACTGCCAGCGCATCTCGCGCGCCTCGATGTTGTTGGCATCGAGCGCGATCGCCTTGTCCACCGTCACCTTGATGCGACGGGCCAGAAAGGGCTGCCGCATCACGTTGGCGCGCAGCGCCTGCACGCCGATGGCGCGCGCCAGCCAGAGATGGTACTCGCTGCTGCGCGGGTCGAGCGCCGCCGCCTTTTCGAACCAGTTCTCGGCGTCGCCCGCCTTGTTCTCCGCCATCAGCGTCTTGCCCAGCCAATACGCGGCATCCGGGTTCTGCGGCTGCGCCCTGGCGGCGCCGGCAAAGAACGCGTGCGCATCCGGCCAGCGGCGCGCATTGAAGTGCGCGATGCCGGGTTCGAGGCTGGTGGACTGCGCGCCGAGCGGGAACGCGGCAAGCACGGCGAGGAAGCGGAGGTTCACGGTGCGCATACTAACGCCGGGCGTACCAGCCGTCGAAGTACACCGCCCACGTCTTTCCACCGTCGGTGGACTGCCGCCAGAACTGACGGACGCGGCCATCGGGATACGGCGTCCACTCGGCCCAGTCGAGCTGGGCGGCGCCCTGCGCCGAGGCACGCTCGCCCTTCAGCACCATCGAGCGTCCGTCGAACGCGCCGACGAGGTGGAGGTTCCCGCCACCCTGGGCCACCCACACCTGCTCCCACTTGCCGGTGCGCGGTTCATGGAAGTTGAAGCTCTGGCCCGTACCACCCTTGGATCCGGCCCAGTGCTCGTGCACGAGGCAGCCACCTTCTTCGCGTGTCACCAGGTTGCTGCCGTACGTCACCGTGCGGGCGCTATCGGTAACCGTCCAGTCGCCCACCCAGAAGTCGAACTGGCGGTGTGCCGCGCTGCTGCAGCCCGGGGGTGCCTGCTGCGCGCCGGCCGTTGCTGCCAGCAGGATGATGGCAAGGCTGGCGAACACAGAACGCATGCGTACCTCTCGCGGTGGGGGGACCTGGATGAAACACCGTGACCCGAACCGTTGTTTCAAGCCACAGGAGCTGTCGCACTCTGTCGCACTCTGTCGTTCTCTGTCGTTCTCTCTCCTAGAACCTCTCCTCAAGTTCCGCCAATTCCGCCCGCAGCTTCACGAAACTCTCATAGCGCGCGCTGGATATCCGGCCTTCGCTCACGGCCTTGCGCACCGCGCACAGCGGCTCCGTGAGGTGTTGGCAATCCTGGAATCGGCAGTTGCCGAGCGCCGGGCGGAATTCGGGAAAGCACTGGCCCAGTTCATTCGACGGGAGCCCCCACATGCCCACCTCGCGGAGTCCGGGCGTGTCCACCACGTAGCCGCCGCCGGGTAGCGGCACGAGCACCGCGCCGACCGTCGTGTGGCGTCCCTTGTTCACCGACTCCGAGATCTCGCCGACCCGCAGGTTGAGGCCGGGATACAGCGCGTTGATCAGCGACGACTTGCCCACGCCGCTCGGTCCGGTCAGCGCCGACGTGCGATTCACGAGCACGGCGCGCAGTTCGTCGAGCCCCACATGCTGCTTGACGCTTGTGCGGTGCACCGGATAGCCGGCGCGCTCGTAGTCGCTGGCCAGCGCGTCCACGCCGGCGGCGCCGGCACCGTCGCTTACGAGGTCCACCTTGTTCAGCACGAGGCGCGCGGCAATCTCGTTGCCTTCGGCAATCACCATGAAGCGGTCGATCATGCGCACATGAGGCTCGGGCTTGGCTACCGAGAAGACGACGATCACCTGGTCGACGTTCGTCACGACAATTCGCTCACCACGCCGTCCGCCTGGGACACGCCGCGCGAGTCGGGTGCGCCGGGGATGGATGCGGGTGATGCTGCAGACGCCGCCCTGCCCGCCTTCCTCGAAATCCACCTCGTCGCCGACGACGAGCTTCTCGAACTTGTCCTCCTGCTTCAGCCGGCCGCGGAGCGACGCGTCCCAGTCGGTGCCGTCGGTCGCGCGGACGCGCCAGACGCCCCCGGTGCCGCTGAGCACGACGCCCTGCCGGTCGGCGCTCACTCGCCGTCCTCGTCGCGCATCGCGTCGAACCAGCGGCGCCCAGCGTCACCGTCGCGTGCGACCACCAGCGCGTCCAGCACGCGCTGGCATTCGCTGAGCGGCGTGTCGCCGGCCAGGTTCAGCGCTTCCTGCGCACTGTCGGCGTACGCCAGGAACCCGGACTCCAGGTGACCGGCAATGCCCTGCTCCCCCACGCGCCTCCATTGCAGGAATGCCACGTACGCCCCGTACGGGCGCACCGCGTCGCCCGTCTCGTCGGTCATCACCTCGAGCGAGTACGACAGGCCGTCGGGCCCCTCGAGCGCCGCGGCGCGACCATGCACCCCCGCGTATCCGCCGACGGTGGTCTCGTCACCCTTGGAGTGATCGGGTGGAATGAACCGGCCTGAGCCTAACGACGT
>CAYHCW010000325.1:0-4062 GCA_964355025.1 uncultured Gemmatimonas sp.
GTGGAGAACGCCGCCGAGCTTCGGGAAAAGGCGTTTGAACTCGACGCCCGTCAGGTCCAGACTCGCTTCAACGCTGTTCGTGGTAAGAGCATCATCTACCTGATCGCCGCCCATTCCAACGATGTGGCGCGCATCCCTGACTTTGCCGAAGTCGCCGCCCGCGTGCGCGCCGACGCGCTCACCGCCGCTCGCGCCGAAGCGTACAAGGCGCGGATTGCTTCGGCCTGCGAAGCGATCACCACGGCCGTGGCCGCCGGCAAGACTTTTGCGGAGGCCGCCCGCGCCGCCCACTTGACCGCCACCACCAATTATACCTTCTCGATCAACGCTGGCGTCCCCACCGCCATTCCCGAAATCAACGCCGTTATCCGCGAAGCCGTCAAACTGCGTGCCGGTGGCATCGCTGCCAGCCCGGCGCCCCGCTTCGGCAACGCCGTCATCGTCGCGGTCGCCGATCGCACGCCGGGCGACCTCACGACCATCGACTCCTTGCGCGACCAGATCCGCAGTGCCATCGAGAAGCGCATCATCCCGCCTCTCTTCGCCGAGTGGTCGGCCTGGAACCTGAAGCAGTCGGCCTTCAGCCCGGCACCTGGAACCGAACCGGTGGCCACGTCGAAGGATGATGCCGACACCGCCGAATGACAGGGGCGTGATATGCGTTTTTTAAGTGAGCTGACGCGGGGTATCATCCGGGAAAACCCAACGTTCCGGCTGGTCCTCGGCATGTGCCCGACCCTGGCGACCACCTCGTCGCTGGAGAACGGCCTCGGGATGGGCGTGGCGGCCACCTTTGTTCTGGTCGGATCGAATGCCGTGATCTCCGCGCTGCGCAACGTGATCCCGGCCAAGGTCCGCATTCCCTGCTATGTTGTGGTGATCGCTACCTTCGTCACCGTGATCGACCTGCTCATGCAGGCGTTCACCCCGGCGCTCGCCGCCAGCCTCGGCATCTTCATCCCGCTGATCGTCGTCAACTGCATCATCCTCGGCCGCGCCGAGGCGTTTGCCGGCAAGGTGAAGCCGGTACGCGCCGCCGCCGACGCCCTCGGTATGGGCATCGGGTTCACGCTCGCGCTGTGCGCCATCAGCGCCTTCCGTGAGGTGGTCGGCAGCGGCATGCTCCTGGGCTATCCGCTCTTCGGCCCGCACTACGAGCCGTGGGTGTTCATGATCATGCCGCCGGGCGGATTTTTGACGATGGGGTTGATGTTCCTGGCCATGGGCTGGTGGGGCGAGCGCAAGAAGGCGAAGCTCGCGGAGGTGACCAAGTGATTGCCAATCTCTCGTGGATCTTCTTTTCCACCCTGCTCATCAACAACTTCACGCTGGCGATGTTCCTGGGGCTCTGCTCCTTCTTCGGCGTGACGACCAAGATGGACACCGGCTGGCGCCTTGGCGCGGCCAATACGTTCGTGCTGGTGATGACGGCGGTCGCCGTCTGGATCCTCAACACGTTCATCCTCGCGCAGGCGACGTACCTGCGGACCATCGCCTTCATCGTCGTCATCGCGTCGCTGGTGCAGATCGTGGAGATGGTGATCAAGAAGTTCCTGCCGGTGCTCTTCCGCGAGCTCGGCATCTACCTGCCGCTGATCACGACCAACTGCGCCATCCTGTACCTGGCACTCACGCAGACCACGCGCGGGTACAACCTGGTCGAGGGCATCGTCTATGCCATCGGCGGCGGGCTCGGGCTCACGCTCGCGCTCACGCTGATGGCGTCCATCCGCGAGCGGCTGGACGTGGCCGACGTGCCGACGATGGCCAAGCGGATGGGGCTCGTGCTCATCATCGCGTCCTGCATGTCGATGGCCTTCATGGGCTTCGCCGGCATGGGGAGCGGCTAGATGGCCACCGTATACGGCATCATCGTCTGTGCAGTGCTGTTCGCCCTCTACGGCCTGGTGCGCAACTACGGCTGCGCCGGCCACTGTCATGGTTGTTCCAACGCTTGCGCAAGCCACGAGAGGCATCCCCACAATGACTGATCAGTCCCGTTCGCGGCCCTTTGGCCGGCGCGAATTCATCGCCATCGGTACCGGTGCCTTTGCCGTGGCGGCCTTGCCGATCGCGCTCAAGCGCCACGTGGCGATCGCCCGCCGCACGGTTCCCGTGATGGGGACCATCGCCGAACTGACGGTCGTCCATCGGTCAGAGGCACAGGCACAGGAAGCGCTGGATGCCGCCATCGCCGAGCTGCGGTGGGTGGATGCCACCATGACGCGCTATAGCGGCGCGTCCGACATCGGGCGCGCCAACACCGGCGCCTCGCGCGACGGCGTCGCGGTGCGTCCCGAGACCGCGCAGGTCATCGAGGCGGCGCTGCGCTGGTCGTCGGCCAGCGACGGCCGCTTTGACCCGGGCATCGGCGCGGCCTCGGAACTGTGGGACGTGAACAACCGCCACGAGCCGCCGCCGGCCGATGCCGTGCAGCGCCTCGCCGGGCGCTCGTTCTGGCGCCACGTCGATGTCGAACGCCGGGCGGGCGGGGGCGTGGTGCGCTACGGCGAACGCGACCTGCACCTCGACCTCGGTGGCATCGGCAAGGGGTACTCGCTCGACCGCGCGGTGCGCGTGCTGCGCGAGCGCGGCATCGAGCACGCCATCGTGAACCTCGGCGGCGATCTCTACGCGCTGGGCGAGTCGCCCGAGGGCGGCGCCTGGCGTGTGGGCATCAAGGCGCCCGACGACCTGCGTGCCGTGGTCCGCACGCTCGAGGTCAGTGACCGTGCCGTGGCGACGTCGGGCGACTACGAGCGGTTCTTCCGCTATCGCGGCGCCCGGTATCATCATCTTATCGACCCTGCCACGGCCGCCCCGCGCCAGACGAATGTGCGGAGCGTCACCGTGCTGGCCGACCGCTGCATTGACGCCGAGCCCTGCGCAGTGTCCATTTTCGGCTTGCCGCAGGACCAGGCACTCGCTTTTGCCCGCGCGCAGCTGCGCGGCGTTGATGTCATCACGCTCACCTGATCATCACCGGCCGGCGACGCGCCGGCCACACTGCATGAGGAGGATTCGATGAAGAGTTCCCAACTGTTCTGCAGCGCGTGCGACCGACAGGTGCGGGTGATGATCTCCGAGACGCCCCCGGGCGAGCACCAGGCCACCATGCACGATGACGAACTCATCTGCCTCGAGATCGGCGCGCACTGCACCGGCGGCTTGTGCCCGCTGGGCGCCGCCGAGCCCAACGCGATGGTCGCGCGGCTGATCCACGAGGGGCTGCCCACGGACGGCCTGCGCACGGTGAAGTCGACGTGCCCAAGCTGCGGGCTCGACGCCGAGTTCGTGCTCTACGGCGAGGGCAAGGCGTCGTGCACCGTGTGCGGTACGGCCGCCAAGTGGGTATGCGAACACGTGGAGCCGCTCTAGGCGGTGCGGCGAACGGCACCGCGTTGCGGTGAAACGATGGTGATGGATCACGGGGACAGCGTTACGCTGTCCCCGTGGCATTTACCGCTACTTGACGCCGAAGGACTAAATGACTAGACTAACCTAGTCATCTGTTCGAGGCCCAGCCATGAAGACCTTCACCGTGCACGCTGCCAAGACGCAGTTCTCCAAACTCATCGCCTTCGCGCAAGCAGGCGAGGAGATCATCATTGCCAAGGGGAGCACCCCCGTGGTGAAGCTCGTTGCGCTCCAGAGTGGCGTGGCGCCCGCGCGGGTCTTCGGGGCCATGAAGGGCAAGGCTGCAGTGAGCGCCGCCTTCTTCGAGCCGCTCCCCGCGACCGAACTCGACGGGTGGGAGGGGTAGTGCGCATTCTCCTCGACACGCACGCCTTGCTCTGGTGGCTCGATGGCGACGTGCGCCTCAGCAAGCGGGCGCGCGCCGCCATTGGCGACGCGCGCACCACCTGCCTGGTGAGCGCCGCCTCCGCGTGGGAGATCACCACCAAGGCTCGGCTGGGCAAGCTGCCGGGGGCGCTGGAAGTCGCCGCCGATATCGGCGGCTGCCTGCGCAGCCAGCAGTTCACCCCGCTCGACATCACCATCGACCACGCCCAGCGTGCCGGGTCGCTGCCCGGGGCGCATCGCGACCCGTTCGACCGGGTG
>CAYHCW010000326.1:0-4040 GCA_964355025.1 uncultured Gemmatimonas sp.
TCAAGCGGCTCGGTCAGCGGGCGGATGTTCTCCAGCACCCAGCACCACGGCCCGTTGGCGTGCTCGTGAGTGGCCAGGTGCTGGTACGCGGCGGGCCACTTGGCCGCCTGGTCCAGGTTCAGGCACGCCACGAGGTGGGCCACCGCGATCACCGCGCCGAACTTCATGGTGGGATAGGTGGCGATGTCATCCGGATCGAGCCACGCCTGTGACTTGCCGGCGTGGATAAGCAGTTCGCCGCGGTAGCCGGTGGGCCAGGTGCGGTTCTCGATCGGCTTCACGCCGCGCACGATCAGCTCGGCGTACGGCTGGCAGATGGTGAGGGCCTTCATTGAATTGCCTTCGGTCCCTTCTGGAACACCAGCGACATCAACGGCGCTTCGATCGGCCCGACGTGGCCTTTGGCTTTGTCTCTGGCCACCATGTCGAGCAGTGCATCAGCCATCTACCGTAGCTTTCCGTCTGGGTCGATGTCGATGGGCTCTTGATCGGGGTGCAGCCGGTTCCAATGCGCGGTGTCAGCGAGTAGTTGTTCGATCTCTTTGATGCTCTCGGTGGCGATCTTGAGGATGCGGCGACGTTCGGCATCCATCTACGCACCCTCCTTGAGCTCAACGATGCGAGCGAGAATGCCGGCGTAGATGTCTCGGCGAGCGATGATGGCAGGGTCGGCGACCTGGCTCCGATCGGCGCCCATGTCGAACGTCTTCTCGATCCACTGGCAGATGCCGACCAGTTCCTTGATCGCGACCGCATTCAGCGCGGCCTCAAGCGTGTCGTGTCGGCGCCTCAGCTCGCGCACAAACACGAACAACGGACTGCCCGCAGGATCGACATTGCCAGTGCGGGCGACGTACTCATGCAGCTCGCGCTCGACATCGGCGAGTAACGTCCTGGTGTCGGTTGGCGGCTCGCTGGCTTCTTGGGGATCGAGGCTCATACCCGGGCCTCCGGGAACTGGCGGACGCGCAGGTCTTCGGGCCACTCGGACATGTTGCCGCCCTTGCGATCGCCCAACACCAACTCAGCGAATACGGTCACTGGGAACGCGCCTTCTTCGTGCGCGATCCTGAACTCTCGGCCGCTAAGGCAGACCCGGCCCTTGGCATCAACGCAAACTGCGCGCTCTTGCTTTTTGTATTTCAATCCGCCACCAGAGATGCCGCCCAGCCAGGACCGCGCCTTACTCACCCACTCCTCATGGCTCCGGAACTGGCAGAGCACGTCACCGCCGAACGGGCGTGAGCCGAATTGTTTGACGAAGCAGGCGGCGCCGGCGGCCGCGCACTGCTTCACGATGGACCGCGCCCACGTGACGTCGAACGGCCGGGCACCAGGGCCGCTCTCGCCGCCCACGATCACCCACGAAATGCGCGTTGGGCCAAGAACCCATCGTGACTGTTGAATTAGATCAGCGGCGATGACATCCGGCGGCGTATTGGCCCGGCGAGGCGGCGAGGGCGGGCCCCAACCCATGGCACCGCACATTTGGTTGTAGGTGAGTTCCACTGGTCCAAGCGCTGGCTCGTAGCTGATGCCCCGCACTGCTGCCGGCGTGTCGAGCAGGATCGGGATGCGCTCGTCGGCGTACTTCTGGTTCTCCACCGACACCAGCAGCCAGACGTTTGGTAACGGCCACGCCTTGCGCGTTGTTCGATACATCTCGGCCGCGGCCGGAGGGTTTCCGGTGATGCGTGTTTCACCTTCATGCTTCGAGACCGGCCACTCGGCGACCGGCACAGCCGCACCGATTCTCTCGATCGTTGCGCCCTTGATGTACTCGCGCATCCGCTCGGCGCGCTTGGTCAGCACGATGAACGTGATGTGCGGGCACAGCGCCATGACCGCGAACGCCTGGTCGATGAACTCGAATGGCACAGACTCTTCGAACAGGTCGGACATTGAGTTCACGAACACCTTGTAGGGCTTCTTCCACGAGAACGGCGCGGTCAGGCGATCCACGTGGGTCTGCACGTCGCCGAACTCGCGCGGCCGCGTGTCGACGGGCGGATACTGCGTCTTCCAGAACCGCTTGGCGACGCCCTCGGCGTAGCAGTGCTTACAGCCCGGGCTGACCTTGTGGCACCCCGTGACGGGATTCCACACCTTCCCCGGCGTGACGCTGCCGTCTGGGTTGACCGTGGCGGTCCATTCGATCGAAGTCGTTGCCATGCCCTACTTCTGGCCCGCAGCTTCCGCGCGCATCCGCTGAATCCAGGGCAGGATGATGGCCGCCTTGCGGTGGGCGCGCAGCTCACGCGCCTGCCAGCCGGCATCGACCAGGTCGGCGGCGATGTTGTAGCCCTTGGTGATGAGCACCTGGGTTAGCCCGATCGCCGCGAGCGTCGAGCCCACGCCGGCCAGGTAGATCAGGATCGCGGTGTCCCAGCGCATCACGCGGCCTTCTTTCCGGGCGTGGGGCGTGGGGCGTGGGGCGTGGGGCCAGACGGAAAGCCCTCCGTCGCCGGCGTGCTGCTCAACTTCCAGCACGCCCACACCACGACGACGATCAGCGCGCAGGCGCCGATGGCGATGTACGTGAGTAGCCCGCCAGGCGTGGTGCCCAGGTCCGCCGCGAGAAGTTCGATGCCCGTCTGCCCCATAGTCACCCTCCTCTAGTTACTTGTCGTTCGTCAGCTGGTACCGGGTCGCGCGGCTCTTGCCCTGCCGCTTTACTCGACCCGCGTCCTCGAGCGCCAGCAGCGCGGTGCGCGCCTGGCTCGGCTTCACCTTGCAGTCCTTCGCGATGGCGGCGAGCGTGTCGGCGCCGCCGCGCATCGCTGCGAGAACGAGCGAGCTGGTGCCGCTGCTGCCCGTGAGGCGCGCCTTCAGCTTCTGGGCCCGTTTCCCCAACAGGCGGCTAGGTCGCATAGCCGGCAAGTCGGTGCGCACGGCTTCAACCACTTCGCCGAGTCCAGCCAGGCGCTCGAGGTCACTGGCCGCGGCGAGGTACTGCTCGCCGCGCCGACGCAGGTCCGCCACCACGTCGCGATAGGCCTCCGGTTTCACGGCCGCCCCTGGCAAAAAACTTGACTGACTGACTGACTGACTGACTGACTGACTGACTAAGCAGGTTTCATGCCGTTCTCCTGATGTCCTTCAACGCCGCTTCGTAGCCCTGCGCATAGCCGACGCGCTGCCCGCGCTTCCACCCGATCTCGATGCCGTGTCGGCGCCCGACCCGGTAGCCATCCAGTGGCGTCGCGCAGCCGGCCGCGCGCGCGATCGCGACCGCCGCCGCCTTCTTCCGCATCGACGCCCGGCCCTTCGCGAGCGCCTGGCGCTGCTGCTCCTGCCAGGCCGGTTGCTGCTGCCGCCATCGCGTATGGCAGTCGGGGCTATGGAACCGGGTCCGGTTTTGTTTACCTTTCCTCGGCGTGAACCAGGTCGGGCACCCTTCGCAGCGCTTTGGCGTCATGAGCGCGGTCGCCTCACTTGCGGCCCTTCTTACCGGTGGCGGCCTTCGCGGGAGCCTTGACGGCCGGCTTCTTCGCGGCCGCCTTGGCGGCGGGCTTCTTCGGCGCCACGGCGGCCGGCTTCGGCTGCAGCGCCGCGAGGATGGCCTCGAAGGGCGGCGCCTTCAGCCCGAGCGGCTTGACGACGGTCTTCATGTAGGCGGCGAAGTCCTCGCAGTGCATGCGGCTGCTCACGGCCGCCACGAGCCACGCGGCCGCCGGCGACAGGAACCATTTCGCGCCGAGATGGGTGGTGCAGTTGTCGGCAGCGCTCCAGATGTCGCAGTCGTTGATGAAGCGCGCGTGCGCGGCCGTGAGGGCCTTGATCTTCTTGACCTGCGCGATGGCCTCGGTATCTAGTAGGTCCTCGAGGCGCACCTTCGTGCCGTCCCACTTGACCTTATCGACGATGATGTCGGGCTTGCTCATCGGCGGCCACCTTGCTGACCGCCAAGATCGATGGCCACCGCCCGGCCGGCGGCGGTGAGCCGGTGATACTCGCGGCGAATCGGGCGGCCGTTGGCGAGGGCGTAGGTGTAGAACGTGCCCGTGCCTTCAATCCACCCGAGGTCGCGCTCCAGGCGC
>CAYHCW010000327.1:0-4023 GCA_964355025.1 uncultured Gemmatimonas sp.
GCGTCGCGGATGTCGGCCAAGGGCTTTGGCGAAAGCGAGCCGGCGGCGGACAACGGCACCAAGGACGGGCGGGCGCAGAATCGAAGAGTCGTCATCGTGGAGCTTTAACAGCGAATCGGAACGCGGATGGCGGAATTGGAATTCGCACGCGGAATTCGAACCGGATGACGAAATGAGAGTGGAAAGCGGGGGGTCCGAGAGGATCCCCCGCTTTCGTAGCGGCGCGTCGTTCCGGGTCCCATTCCGCAGTCTGTTTCGAGTTCCGCATTCGAATTCCAGTTCCGCCATCCGCGTTCCTATTCGTAGTATTGAACATGAGCCGCACTCTATTGGTGGACGCCGATGCCTTCTTCGTCGCCGTCGCCCGTCAGGTCGACCCTGAGGGCGCCGGCCGGGCGACCCTGCTGATCGTCGGCGGGCGCCCGGGGTCGCGAGGGGTGGTCTGCTCGGCGAGCTATGAGACGCGCGCCTTTGGCGTAGGCAGCGGAATGCCCATCTCGCAGGCACTGCGCCTCTGCCCCGCGGCGATGTGCGTGCCGGTGCCCCGCCATGCCTGCTCCGACACGAGCCGCGCAATCCGCGGCGTGCTCGACCAGTACACGCCCTTGGTCGAGGGGGCGAGCATCGACGAGTGGTATCTCGATTTGTCGGGCACCGAGGCGCTGTATCACCACGAGCCCATCGACCAGACGGCGCGACGCATTCGCGACGCCGTGTTCGACCAGACCGGCATGCGGGTGTCCATCGGCGTCGGACCCAACAAACTGATCGCCAAGCTCGCGGTGGAGTACGCCAAGCCGAAGCCCGGTACCACGGCCACCGGAGTGTTCGTCGTCGGCGACGACGGCGTGGCCGCATTCATGGCCGGCCTGCCGCTGGCCGCGATTCCCGGCATCGGCCCGGTGCTGCAGGAGAAACTCGCGAGCGTTGGCCTCGTGCACGCGCGCGACGTACTGGCCGCAGAGCCAGCCGATCTCGCACGGTGGCTGGGACGCGACACCGCGCATCGGGTGCTGCGCAAGGCGCGCGGCGAGAGCGCCGCCCCGGTGGAACCGCGCGCGCCGGCCAAGCAGGCAAGCCGCGAGGAGACCTTCGACCGCGACCTCTCTCACGTTGACGAGCTGCAGCGAGAACTCCGCACGCTGGCCGACCGGGTGGCCGCGGACATCCGCACCGAAGGGCTCGCCGCGCGCACGGTCACCGTGAAGGTGAAGGACAAGACCTTCACGTCGAGGACGGCCGGCCAGACGCTTCCGGAGCCCATCGAGTCGGGCACGGCGGTCGCTGCGGTTGCCCTGGCGTTGATGGCCAAGTTGCGGGCGGGGTGGACGGCACCGGTGCGACTGCTCGGCGTGGCGCTGTCGAACTTCACGCCGGTCCGCGACGCGGAGCAACTGACCATGTTCGGCGCCGCGCCTTCGGTGGAGAGCCCCAGGGACCGGGCGCTCTCGCGGGCCGTGGACCGCGTACGCGACAAGTACGGGGACGGTTCGATTGGCTCAGGCGCACTCCGTGCGGTGCCCCTGGGGGAGAAAGGGGCCAGAAAGCCCCGCTGACGTGGCGGATACCCTCTCCACGGCGCATTTTTCACGGGATATGACTCTTCGCTTGACTCAGTTCGCGCGCCGCTCCGCGGTGGCGGCGGCAGTCGGCGCGGCAGCCTGTGGCGGCAGCGACACGACGCCCACCACACCCGCGTCGCAGGACTCCGTCACGATCAACAACGCGACGGCCATCGTGACCTGGGCTGCTTCGTGCGCGGCGCGCGCCCGCGGGCTCATGGGCGTGACCACCCTCGGCGCGAACAGTGGCATGCTGTTCGTATTCGCCGATGACAAGCCGCGCTGGTTCTGGATGAAGGACACGCCGACGCCGCTGTCGATCGCGTTTCTTGACGCAAACCGAAAGGTGGTCTACCTGGCTGACATGCCCGCCAATTCGCTCGCCACCTACCCACCGGGGTTGAGTTCTCCGCCCTTGCGCTATGCGCTCGAAGTCAACCAAGGGTGGTTCGCGGCGCACGGCGTCGCGCTGGGAATGACCGCCTCGTTTACCGTTCCGTCCTCGCTATCGATCGAGCCCGACTGCCCGTAGATGTTCATCTCGCCAACCCGAGACACGAACTTGCGAACCTCCCGTTTCGTCCTTGCCCTGGCCGTCCTGGCCAGCTGACGCAGCTGCCGCCGCGGCCGACGAGCGACGTGCGGGGCCTGCTCCGCGCCGAGCGTCGCACGCTGGACGCGCAGCGTACGACCGACGGCGTAGGGCTTAGGGCGTAAAGCAGCTGTACGCTTTACGCCCTACGCCTTTCGCGTTACGCCGTCCGCGGCCAACGATGCGGCTTGCTCTTCCGTTGTCACTGCAGCGCCCTCGAGCTGCCGCGTCGACACTTTTGCCGAGCTTGCCATGCCCGCCTTGCTTCCGTTGCTCCTCGCGTTCGCGATCGCCCGCGCCGACTCCGTCGACATTCTCGTGAAGGGCGGCACGGTGTACGACGGGTCAGGGGGCGCCGCCCGCGTCGTGGACATCGGCATCCGCGGTGACCGCATCGTCTTCGTGGGTGACGCCACCATGGCCAAGCTGGCCGCCGGCAAGACGATCGACGCCAGGGGAATGATCGTCGCCCCGGGATTCATCGACCCGCACACGCACGCACTGGAGGGTGTGGCCAGCGCAAACGAGACTCGCCGGAAGGCCATTGGCGAGGTGATGCAGGGCGTCACCACCATCACCGTCGGACCGGACGGGCGCGGGCCGTACGACATCGCACGCATCCAGGGCGAGACGGAGAAGAAGGGACTCGGCGTCAACACGTTTGGCACGGTCGGCTTCGGCACGGTGCGCCAGGCCGTCATGGGCAACTCCTCGGCGCCCGCCTCGCCCGCGCAAATCGACAGCATGCGCACGCTCATCGACAAGGCCATGCGCGAGGGGTCATACGGCGTGGGGTCGGGGCTGTTCTACGCGCCCCAGAGCTACGCCACCATCGACGAAGCCATTGCCGTGATCTCGGCGGCCAAGCCATACGGCGGCGTATACGACACGCACCAGCGCGACGAAAGCTCGTATACCATCGGCCTCCTGAACTCGGTGCGTGAGGCAATCCGCATTGGCCGCGAGTCGGGGCTCACGACGAACCTGGGCCACGTGAAGGCGCTGGGTGTTGACGTGTGGGGCTACGCCGACAGCGTGCTGCGGCTGATGCGCGAGGAGCGGGCCACCGGGCACCTGGTGACCGCCGACCAGTATCCGTGGACGGCGAGCGGCACGGGGCTCAGCGCGGCATTGCTGCCACGCTGGGCGCAGGCCGGTGGGCGCGACTCGCTGCAGGCCCGCATTGCCGACGCCGCCACGCGCGCGCGGATGCTCGTGGAAATGCGCGGAAACCTGCGCCGCCGGGGCGGCGACAGCACGCTGCTGCTCATCAATGGAGGAGCCAACGCCAAGCCCTACATCGGCAAGACGCTCAAGCAGGTGGCCGCCGACAAGGGCACGCCGGCCGTGGAGACGGCGCTCGACCTGATCGGGGCGGGCATCGACATGGGGGTGGCGTCGTTCAACATGACCGAGCGGGACATCGAGACCTTCATGAAGGACCCGTTCGTGATGACGAGCTCCGACGGATCGGGCGGCCACCCGCGGCTGTTCGGCACGTACCCGCGCAAGATCCGCAACTACGTGCTCGACAAGCCGGTGATCACGATGCAGCGCATGGTGCAGTCGTCCACGGCGCAGGTGGCCGAGGTGTACGGCATCACCGAGCGCGGCACGCTGACGCCGGGGTACTTCGCCGACGTCATCGTGTTCGACCCGAAGACCATTCGCGAGTTGGCCACGTACGCAGAGCCGGAGAAACTGAGTGTGGGGATGCAGTGGGTGTTCGTGAACGGGCAGGCGGCGGTGGCCGATGGGCAGCCGACGGGGGCGATGGGGGGACGGGGACTGAGAAAGAGGTAGGGATTGAAAGGAACCTGTAGGCTGTACGCTCTACGTTGTACGCCGTACGTTCTGCGTGTTGATTGC
>CAYHCW010000328.1:0-4023 GCA_964355025.1 uncultured Gemmatimonas sp.
CAACCCCGGCCGCCAGCAGCGCGACGACGCCGCCCGTGGACGCCCCCTCGCGCGCGTGCAGGGCGAAGGGAACGCCAGCGCCCACGACGAAGGCGCCGGCGAGCGGCAGCGCGAGGCCGAGGTACAACCCGGCGAACAGCTGCCGGCGAGGCACCGGCTGGGCCAGCAGCAACTCGACGAACTCGCGTGACGCGTACACGTGAATGGTGCCGAAGACGAGCGCCACGAGCGGCAGCACCAGCAGCACGAGGTTGAGCAAGCTGAGCAGCACCTGGGGTCCGGTGCCGCCGAACCAGAACAACCCTTCGGCGATGCCGAGAAAGCAGAGCGTGTAGGCGACGATCCAGCGGTTGCGCGACAGGTCGCGCAGGCCGGCCTGCAGCACCAGCGATATGACGTTCATGCGGCCGCGTCCGCGCGCATCAGCGCGGCCACCGCGTCTTCCAGCGACGCTTCGCCGGTGCGGCCGAGGAGCTCGGCGATGGTGCCCGAGAAGCGCAGCCGGCCATCGCAGAGGAAGGCCACGTCGTCGGCCAGCGACTCGAGCTCCGTCATGATGTGCGAGGTCACGAGCACCGTGCGTCCCTCGCCGCGCACCTGGCGGATCTTCTCCTTCAGCACGTTGGACGACAGCGGGTCGAGCCCGGCGGTCGGTTCATCGAGGATGAGCACCGACGGACGAAACATGAAGGCGATGACCGCGTTCACCTTCTGCTTGGTGCCCCCCGAGAGCGTGCCCACGTACTTGTCCTTGATGGCCTGCATGTCGAAGGCCCGCGACAGGTCGTCATCGGTGGGCTCACCCGGACGCAACTGCGCCACGAGCTCGAGCACGTCGGCGACGCGCAGGTTCACCGGAAAGTGCGCCGCCTGCGGCATGTACCCGATGGCGCGCCGGTAGGCGCCTTCGGCGTCGGCGGCCAGGCCGTTGAGGTGCAGCTGGCCCTGGTCGGCGCGCGTGAGGCCAAGGATGATCTTGATCAGCGTCGTCTTGCCCGAGCCGTTGGGTCCCACGAGCGCCGTCACCGCGCCGGTGGGGAGGGCGAGCGACACGTCCTGCAGCACCTCGAGGGTGCCGTAGCGCTTGCGAATGGCGTCGAGCGCGATCATCGGGGACGGCGCATGAGGGGGTGCCGGTCGACCAGCGCCTCCGGAGTGAGCACCGGGAGCACGCGCTCGGCGGCATCGAGTATCGCCACCAGCGGGCTGCGCAGCAGCAGCAGGGCCGTGGGATGCTGCTCCACGACGAGGGCGAACAGGCGCACCGGGTGAAACGAGGTGTCACCCACGCCGTCGCGGTTGAGGTCATAGCCCTTGTACTCGTCCCACCAGTTGCCGTCGAACGTCGAGTTGGCGCTGCGCGAGTTCGTGGTCACATCAAACGCGTTGCCGGCAAAGCGGTTGGCGGTAAAGAGGTTTTCATCGGCGTCGGCCATCACCTTGGCCGCCCAGCCATTCTGGGTGAATTCGTTGGCTCGCACGTCGAGCCGCGACGAGCCCTCGACGTACAGCCCCGTCGAGTTGCGCGAAAAGACGTTGTTGCTGATCTCGCCGCCCATGATGTCCTTGAGCAGCAGGCCGTAGGCCGCGCTCCCCCAGGAACGCTCAAAGCGGTTGTCGTGAATCACCACGCCGCGGCTGTACATCACCGCCACGCCGGAGTTGTTGTCGCGAAACGTGTTGTGCTCGTACCGGCACGAGTCGCTGAACATGAAGTGCAGCCCGTAGCGCTGGCTCTTCTCGCTGATGTTGTCGCGGGTGACGCCGAGCTGGGAGAACTCGAAGTAGATGCCGTCGCGGTGCCCCTGCACCCGGTTGCGCTCCACGCGCGCGCCCGGCGAGTACCAGAGGTGGATGCCGTTGCCGCTCTCCGTCTGGCGCAGGCCGGAGCCGACGATGTCGTTGTCGCGCACCACGCAGTCGGCGGAGCGCTGGATGTAGATGCCGAACAGGTTGTCGCGCAGCCGGTTGTTCTCGATCACGCAGTTGCGCACATCGCGGGCACGGATGCCGGCGCGGTCCTGCATCTGCGACACCCCGGTGCGGGTCACCACGAACCCGCGCACCGTCACGTCATCGGCGGCGATCACCAGCACCTCGCGCTCGCCCTCGCCGTCGAGCACGGGCCAGCCCTCGCCCTGCACCGTCACGCGCGCCGTGCGCACCACCAGCGTCGGTTCGCGGTAGGTGCCCTCGCGCACCAGCACGCGGTCGCCCGGCCGTGCGGCGACGAGCGCCGCGCTGATGGTGGCGAACTGCCCGCCCTTGCCGACCGTGCGGTCGGTGGCCTGCGCCGGCGCGACCGCGGCTCCCGCCACGAGCACCGCGAGCCACGCGAAGCACCAGCCCAGTTTCACGGCGCAGCCGCCGTGACGGTATCGGCGAGCAGCTGCGCCCACGTCAGCACGCGGCCACCCAGCATGGCGCGCTGCTGCTCGGCCTTGGCCGTGTCGGCAAAGGAGACCACCGCCTGCCCCATCGGACTCTTGATCAGCGCCCCTTTGAGGAAGCCGGCCGACGCCGCGGGCACGAACGTGCCCGGATGCTGCAGGTCGATGACGTAGAGCGCGCCCTGCGCGTCGGCCGGCGTGGCGCGCGCCCAGTTCACCAGGCACTCGGCGGAGTCGAACTTCTTGATGCGTCCGGTGGGCAGCACTGCCTCGCCGCCAAAGCGCGCGTCGGAGATCGTCATCCGGCAGAAGTCGCACGAATCTTCGTTGAGCACCATTGGCTCGGGCTCACGCGCGCCGCAGGCAGCGCCGACGACGACGGCGAGCAGGGCGAGGGCAACAATCGCGAAGCGACGCGGGGGGACGAGTCGATGCATGGTCAGAATGGGACGAAGGGCTACGCGCTATGCGTTCGCAGGCGGCACGATTGTCGCAGGCCGGAACGTCTTCCACACCGCGATGGCGACGAGGAGGCTGGCGATGACGAGCGCCCAGCCCCCCGGGGCGGGCCACGAGATGGCGGTGAAATTGAGCAACTGCTTGGACCCGATCAGCGGCGGCTGGTACGTCATGTCGGGGATCTTGATGATCGCCGTGTCCATGTCGAGGTTGTGGCCGTAGTCGTAGCCCCACTTCCAGTAGTCGTAGAGGCCCCCGACCTGCACGGCGGCGAGGAGCACCGCCCAGGCGTACAGGATCTTGCGGCGCCCGAGCGCGGCCACCAGCAGCGCCGTGACGATGAGGCCGCCGAGAATGGCCGGCATGTAGCGCAGTTCCGGAATGGCATCCGGCTCGATGCGCTGCATCCCGATGTAGTGGTTCAGGTTGTTGATGCTGTTGAGATCCTGCTCCTTCACGCCGACCACGGTGTTGACCTTGATCAGGATGCCCAGCCCTTCGGGGTACTGGGGCGCAATGAGGTCGATGCGCCAGAGCGGAAGCACATAGCCCACGCTCATGAGCAGCGCGGCGATGGCGACGAGCAGACGGGCGGACTTGGGCACGGTAGGCACTAAGCTAGGGACGGACCGGGGGGGCAGCGAGGGGGCGGGCGACGGAACCGCCACACCCCCACGCTGGTACAGCTACTTCTTCTGCTTGTCGGCTTCCGCCTTCTTGGCGGCCGACTGCGGGCCCCGCGACGTCGTGCCGGTCAGCGCAACGCCACTGCCTCGCGGCGAGACGCGAACATACCCCTGCATTTCCTGGTGCAGCGCCGAGCAGAAGTCGGTGCAGTACATCGGGTAGATGGCGGGCTTCAGCGGGATCCACTTCAGGGTCCGCGTTTCACCCGGCATGATCAGCAGCTCGCCGTTTTGCGCGCCCATGATGGCGAAGCCGTGCGGGACATCCCAGTCCTGCTCGAGGTTGGTGATATGGAAGAGCACCGTGTCACCCACCTGCACACCCTCGATGTTGTCGGGCGTGAAATGCGAGCGGATGGCCGTCATGCGAACGTGCACCGTCCTGCCATCGCGGCTGACGCCCGTCTCCTTCTCCGAGCGCGTCAGAAACGGCGCCTTGCTCTCGGCGATCTTGAAGAACTTCACCTGCTGGTCCTTGATCTTCTTCG
>CAYHCW010000329.1:0-3958 GCA_964355025.1 uncultured Gemmatimonas sp.
ACGCCATCTCGCTGATCGTCGCCGGGTTCTGCAAGGAAGTCTTCAAGGAGCTGCCGATGGAATTCGCGCTGGAGGCGCAGCAGCTGCTGGGGATCACGCTCGAGGGATCGGTGGGATAGCTGCCTGCAACTGCGGAACTCCCGATTTCGCGGATTTCACGGATTAGTAAGGCGGCCGGGCTGGCGCTGGAACACGACAACCAATTCAATCAGCGGCCATCCGCCTGATCCGCGCAATCCGCGGCAAGGCAGTAGAAGGTGGCCTGAACCAGAACTGAAGGAACCAACACGTGCTGAAGATCGAGAACCTCACCGCCAACGTCGGCGACAAGCAGATCCTCAAGGGCGTCTCCCTGTCGGTGGGCCCGGGCGAAGTGCACGCCATCATGGGCCCCAACGGCTCGGGCAAGTCGACGCTGGCCCAGGTCGTGGCCGGCCATCCGGGCTACGAAGTCACCGGCGGATCGGTGACGTTCGAGGGTCAGGACCTGCTGGCCATGGACGCCGAAGTGCGCGCCCAGGCTGGCATCTTCCTCGCCTTCCAGTACCCAGTGGAGATTCCCGGCGTCTCCAACGCCTACTTCCTGCGCGCCGCGTACAACGAGATCCGCAAGGCGCGCGGCGAAGAAGAAGCCGACCCGCTGGAGTTCCTCGACATCATGGAGCAGCGGCTGAAGATCGTCGAGATGGACGACGCCATGCTCCAGCGGTCCGTGAATGCCGGATTCTCTGGTGGCGAAAAGAAGCGCAACGAGATCCTGCAGATGGCCGTGCTGGAGCCGAAGCTCGCCATCCTCGATGAAACCGACTCGGGGCTCGACATCGACGCCCTGCGCATCGTCGCCGAGGGCGTCAACAAGCTGAAGCGCCCCGACCGCTCGACCATCGTCGTGACGCACTACCAGCGCCTGCTGAACTACATCGTTCCCGACTTCGTGCACGTGCTGGCGCAGGGACGCATCGTCAAGTCGGGCGGCCCCGAGCTGGCGCTCGAGCTCGAGGAGCGCGGCTACGACTGGCTGCTGGAATCGGCGGAGGCCGTGGCGTGAGTTCGCGCCCGGACTATCGCGAGCTGTTCGATGCGACGCCGCGCACGGCGGCCGCCACCGACTGGCTTCCCCAGCTGAAGATCTCGGCCATCGAGCAGTTCGAGGCCGTGGGATTTCCGACGACGCGCGACGAGGACTGGCACTTCACGTCGGTCACGCCCATCGCGGAGCGCATGTTCAAGCCGGCGCGCGCGCACGCGACCGCACTCACGGCCAGCGACATCGCGCCCTTCACGTACGACCAGGACGCCTGGCACCTGCTGGTCTTCGTCAACGGCCGCTTTGAGCCGTCCCTGTCGTCGTTTACGCAGCTCGACGCCAGTGCGCGGGTGATGACGTTCACCGAAGCGCTCAAGGAAGCGCCCGAGCTGCTCGCCGAGCGCCTGGGAACGCTGGCGCCGCCGGCGCACGCCTTCACGGCGCTGAATACCGCGTTCCTCTCTGACGGCGTCGTGATTCACGTACCCAGAGACGTGGCGCTGGACGAGCCGGTGCACATTCTCTACCTCACGGACGCCTCGGCGGCCAATGCGTCGCTGCATCCGCGCACGCTCGTCGTGGCCGATCAGGGCGCGCGCCTCACGCTCATTGAGTCGTTTGCCTCGCTCGGCAGCGCCACGTACTTCACCAACCACGTGGCTGAGGTGGTGGTGGGGGACGGCGCGCGCGTGGACCACTACAAGGTCCAGCGCGAGAGCGGCTCGGCCTTTCACGTGGGCACGACGCAGGCGACGCAGGGCCGCGACTCGATCTACCATTCGTTCTCGTTTGCCACGGGCGCGCAGCTGTCGCGGACCAACGTCTACTCGCGGCTCCTCGGCGAGAACGCCGAGGTGCGCCTGAACGGGCTGTACGCGCTGGAAGCGGCGCAGCACGCCGACCACCAGACGTTCGTGGAGCACATCGCGCCCAGCTGCTCGAGCCGCGAGGTGTACAAGGGCATGCTGGACGGCACGTCGCACGGCGTCTTCAACGGCAAGGTGTTCGTCCATCCCGAGGCGCAGAAGACCGACGGCAAGCAGACCAACAAGGCGCTGCTGCTCAGCGACGGCGCCAAGGTGGACAGCAAGCCGCAGCTGGAGATCTTCGCCGACGACGTGAAGTGCACCCACGGCGCCACCGTCGGGCGGCTGGACGAGACCGCCCTGTTCTACATGAAGAGCCGCGGCATTGGCGGCGAGCGCGCCCGCGCGCTCCTGACCTACGCCTTTGCCGCCGAGGTGCTGGAGCTCATCGAGCTCGAGCCCCTCAAGATCGCGCTCGAAGCGTCCCTCTTCGCGCGCTTCATCCAGGCCGAACCGGTCTGAGAGGGTTGCGTGTCCGCTGAACTCGACGAGCTGTACCAGAGCATCATTCTCGACCACAATCGCCGTCCGCGCAATTTTCGGACGATGGACGACGCGAGCGCGCACGCCGACGGCGTGAACCCGTTGTGCGGCGACCAGCTCACGGTGTGGCTCAAGCTCGACGGGGAGCAGATCAGCGATGTCTCGTTCCAGGGGAGTGGCTGCGCCATTTCCAAGGCAAGCGCGTCGCTGATGACGGCGGCCATCAAGGGGAAGTCGAAGGCCGAGGCCGAGCAGATCTTCGAGCGGTTCCACGGCGTGGTGACTGGCAGGCATCCCGAGCACGCCGAGTCGCTGGGCTCGATGAAGGCGCTGGGCGGGGTGTCGCGTTTTCCGCTGCGCGTGAAGTGCGCGTCGCTGGCGTGGCACGCCATGCATGCCGCGCTCGAACAGGGCGGCGCGCCGGCAGCGTCGGTCGCGCCGGTGAGCACCGAGTGAACGGCGCCGCGGCGGGCTTCCGGAATCTGCGTTCCGATTTTCCGCTGCTCGCCGGCAGCCCCGGGCTGGTGTATCTCGATTCCGCCGCCACGTCGCAGAAACCGCGCGCGGTGCTCGACGCCATCCGCGGCTACTACGAAACAGCGAACGCCAATCCGCACCGCGGTGCCTACAAGCTGAGCGGCGCGGCCACCGACGCGTATCACGGCGCGCGGGCGACGATCGCCGCGTTTCTCGGCGCCGCCGACGCCGACACGCTCATCTTCACGAGGGGCACCACCGAGTCGCTGAACCTGCTGGCCACGGCGTGGGGGCACTCGCACGTGCACCGCGGCGACCGCATCGTGGTGACGCGCCTCGAGCATCACGCCAACTTCGTGACGTGGCAGCAGCTGGCGCGCGCGGTGGGCGCCGAGTTCCGCATCTGCGAGCTGGATGAGTCGGGGCAGGTGGACCTCGACCAGATGCGCGCGCTCGTGACGGCCAACACCAAGGTGGTGGCCTTCGGCCACGTGTCGAACGCGCTGGGCACCATCAACGACGTGCGCACCATCGTGAACATCGCGCACGCCGTGGGCGCGGTGGCGTTCTGCGACGGCGCCCAGGGGGCGCCGCACCTGCGCGTCGGCTTCGACGCGCTCGGCGTGGACGCCTACGCGTTCAGCGGCCACAAGATGCTCGGCCCGATGGGCATCGGCGGCGTCGTGGTGCGCCGCAAGCTGCTGGAGGCGATGCCGCCGTACCAGTATGGCGGCGACATGATCGAGTTCGTGTTTGACGGCGACTCCACGTGGAACACGCTGCCGCACAAGTTCGAGGCCGGTACGCCCAACGTGGAGGGCGCGGTGGGACTGGCCGCAGGCGTGCAGTACCTCGACGCGCTGGGGATGGACGCCGTGCGCGCGCACGAAGTGGAGTTGTCGCGGTACGCGCTGGAACAGCTGCGGGAGATCGAGGGGCTGGTGGTGCAAGGTCCGGCGACGGCCGAGGAGCGCAGCGGCGTGGTGAGCTTCACGCTGGGCGACATCCATCCCCATGACCTCAGCACGATGCTCGATGTTGACCAGGTGTGCGTGCGCGCCGGGCATCATTGTGCGCAGCCGCTGATGCGCGCGCTGAAGGTGAC
>CAYHCW010000330.1:0-3956 GCA_964355025.1 uncultured Gemmatimonas sp.
GCGCAGAGCTGCCGCAAGGACTACGTGCTCGCCGATCTCGACTCCGGGCAGGAACTCGACCGCGGTTACCTGATCTCGGCCAGGGACCTCGGCGCGTTCGATCATCTCGCCGGGATCGCCGAGGCCGGGGTGGGATGCGTCAAGATCGAAGGACGCAAGAAGAAGCCCGAATACGTGGCTACCGTCACCAGGGGCTACCGCGACTGGCTCGACCGGGTGCAGCAGGGGTCGTTTGTTCCGCCGACGTTCGAGGAGACGCTGCCGCTCGTACAGATATTCAGCCGCGGTTTCACCGGGGGGATGTACGGCGGCCGCGCAGGCCGCGAGTACATCACGCGCACGCAGCCCGACAATCACGGGCTCGAGCTGGGCGTGGTCATCGGCTTCGAAAACGGAGAACTGCTGGTGGACGTTCGCGCGCCCATCAGCGTCGGTGACGGCCTCGGGTTTGAACCACCCGAGGGCGGGCACGCCGACAGCACGGGATTCGCGGTGAGCGCGGCGCGCACCGTGCAGCGGCGTGGCGCGCTCTGGCGGCAGGCCATCATCGGACGCGCACGTGTGACAACGGGTTGGAAGGTCTTCCGCACGAGCGACGTGCAGCTGCTGGAGCGCGCCCGTTCGTCATATGCCGCACTCTCCAATGCTGGCGCCCCGCTCCGCGCCCCGCTCGGCGTGCGCGTGTTCGGGGCGGCCGGGGCGCCATTGAAGGTGGTGTTCAGCGCCGATGACGAGCAGGTGACGCAACTGTCGGACGCGACACTCGCCCCCGCAAGCAAGCGCGCGCTCGACGCCGCGCAGCTGCGCGAGCAGCTGGGGCGCCTGGGTGACACGCCGTTCGTACTGAACGATGTCGATGCATCGGGACTGACTACGGGGCTCTTTCTTCCCGTCTCGGACCTCAATCGCATGCGCCAGCGCGCCACCGAGGAACTGTCGCAGCGACGCGACTGGGTTCGAAGCGCCGCGCTGGCGGAGCGCGCGGAGCGTATTGCCGCGGCGGTGGCTCCGACCGCGTTCATTCCATCCGCCGAGGCCGCGTTTGCTCTCTCCGCGGAGGTGTTTGACCTTGACGACGCACGCACGGCGGCCGCCGCCGGGGCAACGGAGATCGTGCTCGATCCGTTTCTGCGGCATCCAGCGCCCCCCGTCTCGCGTGTGAAGGCGCTGGCCGAGGAGCTGGCCGGGCAGGGCATCGCGCTCCGTTTGCGCACCCCGAGCATCGTGCGCCCCGAGGACCGGCGCGCGCTCCAGAAGTGGCTCGACCTCGGCGTGCCGCTGCTCAGTGGGCATCTCGGCCTCGTCGCCGAACTGGGCGGCGCGGGATGCGACGTCACGGCCGATTACGCCGTAAACTGCTTCAACGCACACACTGCGCACGAGTACTTCGCCCTCGGGGCGCGCCGCATCACGGCGTCCATCGAGCTGACGGCCGACGAGATCGCGCAGCTGGTGGCACCGTGGGGCGGCGCCGGCTTTGACGTGCTGCTCTTCGGGCGGCCCGAAGGAATGACGCTCGAGCATTGCGTGCTGTCGGCGGCCTTCGACCGCGAGGTGACAACCTGCCGCGATCTCTGCGTGCAGAAGCACCCGAATGTCGAACTCACCGACCCGATGGGCTACCAGTTCCCCGTGGCCACCGACAGTGCGTGTCGCAATCGGCTGTTGCATTCGCGCCCCATCGACGGGTCCCAGTACCTGCCGCGGTTGTGGCGCGCGGGCGTGCGCGGTTATCGTGCGGTGTTCAACGTGCGCGGCGACGACGTGGCGGCCATCGTGGGCGCGTACCGGCAGATGCTTGGCGCGCTCCATGCCGGTGAGCTGCCCGCGCTGGATGGCGTGCGCACGATCCTGGGTGACAGATACACGCGCGGGCATTTCGCCCGCGCCGTCTGAGGAGTCAATGGACGACAGCCTCTACTTCAACGAACAGCACCTCGCGGTGCGCGAAATGGTGCAGGCCTTCGCCCGCGATGAAGTCGCGCCGATTGCGGCCCAGTATGACGAGTCGCAGGACTTTCCCTGGGCGACCGTCAAGCGCATGGGCGACCTGGGTCTCCTCGGCATTCCCTGGGACGAATCGCTCGGCGGCGGCGGCTTCGACCTCATCGCCTACGTGACGGCCATTCACGAGATGGCGAAGGTCTGCGCGTCGCACGCCATCACCATCTCGGCGCACACCACGCTCGGCACGTCGCCCATCGTGCACTTCGGCAGCAGTGCGCAAAGGGAGAAGTACGTGCCGCTGCTGGCGTCGGGCGCGGTGCTCGGTGGATTCGGGCTCACCGAGCCGGGTGCCGGCAGTGACGCCGGCGCCACCGCCACGACCGCGGTGCGCAAGAACGGCTACTACGTGCTCAACGGCACCAAGCGTTTCATCACGCACGGCGGCGTCGGCGAGATCTTCGTCGTCACCGCCGTCACCGATCCTTCGCGGGGCACCAAGGGCATCAGCTCGTTCATCGTGACCAAGGAGACGTGCGACCTCGAGGCCGCGCGTCGGGTGGGTATCGGCCACCACGACTCGTTGTCGCCCATGAAGGGCTTCCGGGCCGGCAAGAAGGAGGACAAGCTCGGCTGGCGCGCCTCCGACACGCGCGAACTGATCTTCGAGGACGTCGAGGTGCCCGCCGAGAACCTCCTCGGCGAGGAGGGCATGGGATTCATCAACTTCATGAAGACGCTGGACGCCGGTCGAGTGGGGATCGCCGCGCTCTCCCTCGGGCTCGCCGAGGGCGCGCTTGCCGAGGCGCTCAAGTACAGCGCCGAGCGCAAGCAGTTTGGCCAGCCCATCGCGCACTTTCAGGGCGTCTCGTTCCAGCTTGCCGACATGGCGACGGAGATCGAAGCGGGGAAGCACCTCATGTACCACGCCGCGTGGCTGGCACAGCAGGGCAAGCCGTACGGCAAGGAAGCGGCGATGGCCAAGCTGTTTTGCTCCGAGCTGGCCATGCGGGCGACACTGAAGGCGGTGCAGATCCACGGCGGGTACGGTTACACCAAGGACTACCCGGTCGAGCGCATGATGCGTGATGCCAAGATCTGCGAAATCGGCGAGGGAACCAGCGAGATCCAGCGCGTCGTGATTGCGCGCCACCTGCTGAAGTCGCTGGGCGCCTAACCCCCACGCGCCCATTGCGTTGCGCCCCCCCCGGTGGTTATCCATCAGGGGCGGGTTCCGACCCGCAGGCAGACCTCCGGAGCCGGCGACCGCGTGCCCCGGGGTACAAGTCCCTTCTCGCGTCTGGCGGAGAACGATGGTGCCCGATCGCAGGCGAGGCCGTACTGACCCGAACCGTGCATTCGTGACGCTGCTCCTGGCAGCGGTGGCGAATGGTCACGACGTTCTGGCGGCGCTTGCTTGGACGATCGCGCGCGAACAGGGAATGGTTCCGACTGTTGTGCATCAGGGCGAGCACGTCCTCGTGACGACCCCCGCCCTGGGCCACGCCACCCTTTTGCCACGCCGCCGTGCGGCGCGAGTGCGGTCGCCCTCGCGTGCGTGCGGCGCGGGAATTCATGAAACGCGAAATCCTCATCTCGGCGACCCAGCGCGAAGTGCGCGTGGCCATCCTCGAGGACGACCAGCTCGTTGAGCTGCAGGTCGAACGTCCCGAAACACGGCGGATGGTCGGCGACATTTACTGGGGCAAGGTCGAGTCGGTGCTGCCTGGGTTACAGGCGGCATTCGTCGACATCGGCACCGACAAGAGCGCCTTCCTCCATAACTCCGACCTCGTCTACGATGAGGGCGATGACGACGATGACGCCGAGGATGAGGGCGACGAGTCGGTAGACGTCGAGCAGCCGGAGAACGCGGAGCAGGCCGACGCCGAGCCGGCCGCAGCGCCACGGAAGCCGCGTGGTGGCGGGCGTCGTCGTCGCAAGGATCCGCCGCAAATCCAGGATGTTCTGAAGAAGGGGCAGGACATCGTCGTGCAGGTGTCCAAGGAGCC
>CAYHCW010000331.1:0-3947 GCA_964355025.1 uncultured Gemmatimonas sp.
CTGCCACTTGCGCGGGATCCTCGCCGAACGACCGGGTGTTGATCACCGGGTTCGCCGGGTTGTTGTTGACGTCCACGGTCGGGGCAAAGACAACGTTGATGCCCACCGCCATCGCCTCGCGCCCCGTGATCTCGCCGGCGCGGCGCGCGAGGGAGGAGTCGCCGGTCGCGCCGATGGCCATGTTGGCGGGGAAGACCGTGGCCGATCCGGCGCCGTACGTGTACGGCGCAAAGATCCCGCCCTCGAGCCGGCCGAGGTTGGGTTCGAGGTCGGAGTGCACGAGCATCGGGATGCGCGCGAGCCGCTGCAGGTCATTGATCTTCGCCGCCACCTCGATGGGGGTGCCGAGCGACATAGTGATGCCGCCCACCTCATCGTTCACCACCCAGTTGCGGACCTCCACAAAGCTGGGATCGGAGGTGCTGGTGTAGTCGCCCAGCACCCAGGCGCTGGTCATCTGCCCCACCTTCTGGCGCAGCGTCAACCCCGCCAGCGTTTGCTCGATCCACGTCCGCGCGGCATCGTTCAGCGGAGCGGTCAGCGACGGCGTGAACGCCGGCGGGCCCAGGCGGGTAGTAGCAGACGGGAACGGTGGGGCCGCCGGACGTGCGCGGCCACACGACGCCGCGGCGAGCGCGGCAACGGCCATTAGCCATACGAGACGACGAGCGTGCATCGGACCAGGACCTGGGTAGTCGGATTGACGTGCGTGGCGGCCTGTGCATCGCAATCGCCACGAGGGGAAGATGCGGGTCGGCCGCGTCCAGAGAAAGTGCGGGCCAGCATGACGGTGCTGGTGCAGGACAGCCTTCGCCTGCTGGCCGGGCGCGGCGTGCTCTGGATTACGGACCTGCCCGAGGCGAATGCGGGGCTGCCCAGCCCCGAGGAACTCAAGGCGGACGCGCGCTTCCGGCGCATGAACGTACATCTCCTCGCCGTCCTGAGTCCGGCGGCGGCGCAGCACGATTCCGCCTGGCGCGGGGTGAACGGCGTCGTCATCGACCTCAACGACGGCGGGTTCGCGGCGCGCTCCTCCATCGCCGCGCTGCAGCGCATCGTCGCGCTCGCGGCGTCGCACAAGGCGCGTATCGTCCTCCTCGACCATCCGCCGTCGCTCGGGGGCGAGCAGCACGACGGGCCAATGTGGCGCCCGATCGCCGGAAGCGACATTGCCATCCCGGTGCGCTACGGGCTGTCGGTGGGGGAGACGCTGCGGCTGTTCCAGGCCACCCTGCCCGCCGACGCCGACCTGCACGTCGTGCCGGCGCGCGGCGTGCGCCGCTCGCAGTTCTGGGGGCGCGAGAGCAAGCTGCCCTGGACCTCGCCGGTGGCCGACGTGAAGTCCGTCGATGATCTCCTCATCGCCGCCGCACTGCTGTCGCTCGAGGGGACGAGCCTCTCGCTCGGTCGCGGCACCGCCGACCCGCTGGTGCGCATCGGCGCACCGTGGCTCGACGCCAACAAGGTGCTCGACGAACTGGCCGATCGGCCCACGGCCGGGGTGAAGTTTGAGGCCGAGCGCTTTACGCCGCGGAGTCCGTCGGATGGCAAGTACGATGGCCAGTCGATTGCCGGCATTCGCCTGCGCGTCATCGACCGCGAACGCGTGCAGACTGGCCGCCTGGCGCTCGACCTGGCGTGGGCGGTCTGGAAGGTGCACGGCGATTCGCTGCGGCTTAGCGGCGCGTCCGGAGCACCCGGCCTGGGCACCGCGCTTGCGCTCGTGGCGCGAGGCGCCGATCCCGACTCGCTGGTCGACTCCAGCCTTCCGGCCCTGGTGGCCTTCCAGAAGCGCGCGCGCGCCGTGCTCTTGTACCGGTAGGCGTTTCGCGGCAACTTTTTCACCGTATGCGTGTTCTCTGGTACCTGATCGTCGCCGGTTACCTCCGCGTGATCGAGCCCTTCATCGGGTTCCTCGTTCGGCGCCAGGTCAGCCCAAACACCCTGACGACCATCGGCACGCTGTTCTCGTGCGCCGCCGGTGTCGTCTTTGCCACCGGGCATATCCGCACCGCGGGCTGGTTGCTCGGCCTCACGGCTGTCTTCGACCTCGCCGATGGCATGGTGGCGCGCCGCACGAACCGCAGTTCGGTATTCGGCGCGTTCTACGACTCGACGCTCGACCGCATTGCCGACGGGTTCCTGCTTGGCGGGTTGACCTACTTCTTCGCGGCCGATTCCTGGCATCGCTCGCTGCCCATGGTGGCAATCGGACTGGTCGCGATGCTGGCGACGTTCATCGTCTCGTACACCCGCTCACGCGCGGAGGCGCTGGGAATCGACATGAAGGGCGTTGGCATGATGGAGCGCCCCGAGCGCATCGTGCTGCTCTCGGCGCCACAGGCCTTTTTCGGGCTCGCGCTTGACGGACTGGTGCTGCGCTTCATTCTCTCGCTGCTCGCGGCCACCGCCATCGTCACGGCCGTGCAGCGCGTGGCACACGTGCGCCGGGCGACGCAGCCCACGTCGCGCGGATGACACAGATGCCGGAATGGTTAAACTTCCGTTACAACGTCCCAACGGCCGCTGCGGGACGGCGGCCGACGCACGATCTTCTTGTTCGGCCGACGACGCTGAAGACCACGCTCTGCCACCGCATCGGTGGGGAACGGCTCACCCAACCCGGCCAGGAGTACTACGCGTGATGCCCCGCCGCCTCCTCGCCCTGCTCGCCATTGCCGTCGCCGCTGCCGGAGCGCTCGGCGCCTGTGCCCCGCCGGACCGGCCGAATACCGACATTCGGCTCTGGACCAAGGACTTCGAGATTCGCGCGTGGAGCGACGTCACCCCTCCCGTGACCCTCGAGCCCATCCACTACACCATCTTTGTTCGCGACAAGAAGACGCGGGAACCCATCGCCGACGGGCAGGGACGCATTTACGTTACCAATGCGGATCGGCTCACCAAGTGGGACGGGTTCACGTACGGCCCCGAAGTGGGCACCTATCACGCCACGCTGATGTTCCCGGCCACCGGCGAGTGGGCGCTCGGCATCCAGTTCCGGCGCGATTCGACGCAGTTGTTGCAGAAGACCGAAGATTGGCGGCAATCCGTGAAGGCAGGCGCCGAACCCGGCGAACCCAGCAAGCCCTGACCCCATCATGAAACACTTCCATCGCACCTCCGTCCTGCCCGTCACGGTCCTTGCCGAAGCCGAGGCCTTCTTTCCGACCATCGGGCTGCGGCTGACGCACACCACGAACGCCTCGCGCACCTTCCAGGGTGTCGTCGGCACGCCCGAGGTGTCGGCGACGCTGGTGCTCTCCGTGAAGATGGAGGGCGGGCACTACACCTTCGTCGAGGCCCAGACCGACCAGATGGGCGAGAGCCGGCTCGATCGCAACGTCAAGAAGTTCTTCGTGCGGCTTCACCGTCAGGTGGATGCGCGGCACGCGATGTCGGCCGCGTACTGACGCGACGCCGACGCGGCCTTGCGGTCGGTCCGCAAGGCGCACCGGGCGCACCGGGCGCACCGGGCGCTTGGGGCGCTCCGGGTCATGGCGAACGACGTCCCATTACCTTTCGTCCCAGTCCTTGAGGACTGCGCCCTTTCCCAGACTCCCGACATCGTCCTGGCTGTGAAACGCCTGGTGAGCTACTAAGATGGATACAGGCTCGGCAACATCGGCGGCGCAGGGCGCACCATGGTTGCGGACCCTCGCGATCGGTTGCTTCATGGCGCCCATCGGTTTCTTTTCCGGGGGCATGATCGCGGCATTGGTGTCGAAGCTTTTCGCGTTCGTCACGCGTGCACCGGTGTGTGCCGGCTTGCCGTCGTGCAACTGGCTGGCATTTACCATGGTCGGTGGTGTGATCGGCATGCTCACGCTTCCGGCCCTCGTCATGCGCGCGCTGCGTTCGACGAAGCGTCCGAATACCTGAGGAGACTCCCTTGGCTCGTGTGGACGTGGTGATGCCGCAGATGGGCGAGTCGATCGCCGAGGGCA
>CAYHCW010000332.1:0-3942 GCA_964355025.1 uncultured Gemmatimonas sp.
GGGGTCGCCCTCGCCGAGCGGCGAGGACCAGAGCGCACGCAGGAACACGAGCCAGGCGTCGTTCGCGAGGGCCATGCCGGCGGCGATCACCGTGCTCAAGAGCACCGTCACGCCGGTGAGCGTGCTGCCCGGAACGGCCTCGCCAATCACGAGGTTGCCCAGCTGCCGCGGCAGTACCAGCGACACGATGGACCGCCGCAGGACCAGCAGGTTCGCAAACGCAAAGACGAACCCGACGGCGAAGAGCCCGAGCCGGAGCGCCGTGAGCGCCTCCAGCCGGGCGCTCCACGTCGCCCCGGCGCCAAGCGCGTTGTACCACGCCCACTCCGCGTACACCCCGGCGAGCACGCGACCGGTCACGAGCGCCGCCGCCAGCGCCACGCCGGCGAGCGCGAGCCCGCGCCGCGCCGTCACGCTATCCCCCGACGCCCTGCGTTCGCAGCCAGCCCTCGACCTCGCCACGGATCTCCGCCAGGCGCTCCTCGGAGCGCGCCTCGAACCGCAGCACGAGGATCGGCTGCGTGTTCGATGCCCGGATCAATCCCCATCCGTCGCCGAAGAGGATGCGGGCCCCGTCGACATCAATGACCTCGCGACGCGACGCAAAGTACGACTGCGCGGCGGCCACCACCTCGAACTTCCTGGCATCCGGACAGTCGACGCGCATCTCGGGCGTGCTCACGAACCGCGGCACGTCGGCGAGCAGTTCGTCCACCCGCTTGCCGGTGTCGCCCAAAATACGGAGCAACCGGCCCGCCGCGTACAGCGCATCGTCGTGGCCGTAGAACCCCTCGGTGAAGAACATGTGCCCCGACATCTCGCCGGCCAGCGGCGCGTGCAGTTCCTTCATCTTCTCCTTGATGAGCGAGTGCCCGGTCTTCCACATCAGCGGCACGCCGCCGGCGGCGGCGATGGCGTCGGGCAGCGCCTGCGAGCACTTGACGTCGAAGATGATGGACTGTCCCGTGCCGGTGCGCGAGAGCACGTCGCGCGCGTACAGGATCAGCAGGTAGTCGCCCCAGACGATGGTCCCGTTCTTGTCCACGAGCCCGATGCGGTCGGCATCGCCATCAAAGCCGATGCCCAGCTCGGCGCCGCTGCGCGTCACCGCGGCGATGAGGTCCTGCAGGTTCTCGACGACCGTCGGGTCGGGATGATGGTTGGGAAACGTGCCATCGCTCTCGGCGAAAATGAGCTCGGCGTCCACGCCCAGCGCCGCAAAGAACTGCGGAGCCGCGAGCGCGCCGGCACCGTTGCCACAGTCCACCACGACCTTGATGGGACGCGAGATTGCCCCGACGTGCGCGGCGATGTCCTTCACGTAGTCGTCGAGCACCGCCACCGGGCGCACCGTGCCCGGCACCGCCGCCGACGCGCTGCCGGCAATGAGGCCGTGCAGCTGCTGGATGCCCTCGCCGTGCAGCGAGGTGGTGCCGATGCACAGCTTGAAGCCGTTGAACTCGGGCGGGTTGTGCGACCCGGTGATCTGGATGCCACCCACCACGCCTACGTGGTGCAGGCTCCAGTAGAGCGCAGGCGTCGGTACTTCGCCGATGTCCACGACGTCGCAGCCGCAGTCCGTGAGTCCCTTGACCAGGGCGTCGCGCAGCGCCGGACCGGTGTGACGGTTGTCCCGACCGACCGCCACGGCGCCGTGCACGCCACGTGCCGCCAGCAGTGCCGCATAGCCACGGCCGATGCCCTCGGCGGCCTCGACGGTCAGGTCGTCGCCGACGACGCCGCGGATGTCATACTGGCGAAAAATGCCGGGATCAATCATGGGGAGAGAAAGTGACAGAGTGAGACAGAGAACTACAGAGTACGACAGACGAACGCCCCGCGGAAGCGAGGCGTTGTCGGGGACTCAGCGAAGTGCGTCGACGGCCGCCGCCTGAACTTGCGGCAGTCGCGGAATGCTCGCGCGGCTCCATCCGATCATCCGGCTCGGCACGAGGCCCAGCACGAGGATCGCCACGGCGGTTGCGAGCACGACGCCCCGGGTGAGTCCACCCGAGCGCTCGATCGCGGCGGCGCCCTCCGGCCGCGGCTTCATGAACATCACCCGCACGACGTTGAGATAGTAGCCCGCCGACACCACCGAGGTGAGCACCAGCACCACCGCCAGCGTGGTGAGCGGACGCGGCGCCTCGATGGCAGCCTTCAGCAGGTACCACTTGCCGAAGAACCCGATGCCGCCGAACACGGGGAATCCCATCAGCGACAGCATGAAGACGCCCATCGCCACGGCGAGGCCCGGACGCACCTGCCACAACCCTTCGTAGTCCTTGAGGTCGTTGTTGGCGTCGCCTTCGCGTCCCACCATGATCACGACCGCAAAGGCGCCAAATGACGCCAGCGTGTACGCCACCAGATAGAACAGGAACGCTGCCGCGCCGCCCAGCGTGCCCGTGGCAACCGCCACCAGCAGGTAGCCCGAGTGGGCGATGGACGAGTACGCCAGCAGCCGCTTGAGGTTGCGCTGGGCGAGCGCCACGGTGTTGCCCACGAACATTGCGACGGCCGCGAGCCACCACACCGGGGCAAACCAGGCGTCGCCCATGCCTGGCATCGCCTCGATCCAGACGCGCAGGAACGTGGCAAACGCCGCGGCCTTCACCGCCGTCGCCATGAACGCCGTAATGGGCGTCGGCGCCCCTTCGTACACGTCGGGCGCCCACATGTGGAACGGCGCGGCGGCGATCTTGAAGCCAAAGCCCACGAGCAGCAACCCGGTGCCCACGAGCATCATCGGATGGGCGATGAAGTTCCCGCGGATCACCCGCTGCCCGATCTCCACCAGATTGGTTGATCCCGTGGCGCCGTACACCAGCGCCACGCCATACAGCAGGAAGCCGGTGGCGAAGGCGCCCAGCAGGAAATACTTCAACGCGCCTTCGGCCGACTTGGCGCTGCGGCGATTGAGGCCGGCCAGCACGTAGATGGCCACCGACATCAGCTCGATGCCGAGAAAGACAATCATCAGGTCGCGCGCGGCGGCGAGCACCATCATGCCGGCGGTGGCGAAGAGCACCAGGACGTGCGACTCGGCGGGCAGGATCCGCTCGCGGACGTTGTACTCCATGCCCAGCGCAATCGCGCCCGCGGCGCCAAGCAGGCAGATGACATCGACCGCCCAGCGGAAGTTGTCAACCGCGATGACGCCGAGGTTGGACGACAGCCCCTGCGCGGAGTACCAGAACGTCAGCCCGATGGTGACGGCGATGAGCGCCAGCGACGCCATGCCCACGGCGCGCTGGTGCTCGTTGGACTCGGGGCGCCAGGCGGCCCAGAGCATCAGCACCATGGCGCCGGCCATCAGCACCAGGTCAGGCCCGAAGGCCTGCATGAGCTGTGACGGGTTCGCGAGATCAAAGATCATTTATCGCGCCGTGTTAGGGGCAGAAACCGGCGCGCGCGCAGCGGCAGACTCGACATACTCGACGAGGTTGCGGGCGGCCATTTCGGTCTTGTCGAGCAGCGGCTTGGGATAGACGCCAAGCCAGATGATGGCGGCGATCAGCGGCATCAGCAGCCCGATCTCGCGCCAATTCAGGTCCTTGATGTCCTTGTTCTCGGGCTTCGTCAGCGGATTGTAGATGATCCGCTGCAGCGCCCACAGCAGGTAGGCGGCCGAGAAGACCACGCTCGTCGCCGCGATCACGGTGGCCACCGGCTGCGTCTTGTACGAGCCGATGAGCACGAGGAACTCGCCAATGAAGCCGTTGGTCCCCGGGACGCCGATGCTGCTGAGCGACACGATGGTGAGGAGCGTGGCGAAGATCGGCGCCACCTTGGCGATGCCGCCGTAATCCTCGATCATGCGCGTGTGGCGCCGCTCGTAGATCATGCCGATCATGAGGAACAGCGCGCCGGTGGAGACGCCGTGATTGATGGTCACCATCAGCGCGCCCTGCATCGACTCGACGGTCAGCGCAAAGATGC
>CAYHCW010000333.1:0-3939 GCA_964355025.1 uncultured Gemmatimonas sp.
GTCCGCGAGGAGGTCGGCCGGCTGAGCCTGCTCGCCGCCGAGAAGATCACGCGGAAGTCGCTGAACGAGTCCGACCAGAAGCGGCTCATCGACGAGGCGCTCGCCGAGATCGACTTCTCGGAGTTCGAGGGGAGCAGGGCATAGCCCTCGCGCAACGCATCTACGCGCGGGCCCTCTTCGAGGCCGCGCAGGGGCAGGGGCGCCTCGAGACCGTGCGCTCCGAGCTCGCAGAGCTCCGCGGCGCCGGAGGCCGTGCCCTTGCCGGTGCACGGGTTGCCGCACGGATCGGTCCCGCTCGCGCCGCAGGGCACGGCGTTCGGCACCGGGCAGAGGCCGGGGTTCGGCGCCGAGCCGAGGTAGCCGCACGGGTTCAGGCACGCGTCCTCGACCGACGTGCCGCAGGCGGTCGACGCCGCCGCGAGCGCGCACTCGAGGAGGTTCAGGCCGGTCCCGCTGCCGCCGCACGGCGCCCCGCAGAGGTCGGTGACCGGCTTGCCGCACGCGACGTCCTCGGCCTTCGGGCACGCCGTCGAGCACATCGCCAGCGCGTGCGACGTGGTGCCATCGCAGACGAACAGCCGCTTCTGGACCGCGTCGTACCAGACCGCGCCCGCATGCGCCGGATCACATTCCGTGGGCGCCGCCCCGAGCACCACGCCGCCCTTGGCCGTCACGGTGCCAGACGTGGAAAGATCGCCTGTCATCGCGTCCCCCGCCGCGTTCACGAACGCCGCGTCCACGGCCGGCGACAGCTCGCCCGGGGCGACGCAGCCAACGCAGTCGAGGTCCAAGGCCCGGTCTGCGCTCAAGGCGTGTACCGCATACGGCTGATACGCCAGCGGCTCGGGTGGCAGCTCGGCGTCCGAGCCCACCTGCACGCCCACCCAGAGCGGCTCGCCCGTCACGAACAGGTCCGAGGTGAGCGGCGACGTCGTGCCGATCACGAGCGCGAAGAGCCCGCCCGTCACCGGAACGGCGAGGTGCGTCTCGGTCCAGAGCGCGCCGCCGGTCTGCTTGCCGTCCAGGTACAGCCGGACGGTCACGACGTAGTCGCCGTCGTCGGCGGGCGGCCCAGCTTGCTTGAGCAGGCGACCCTCGAGCTTGAGTTGGATGGTAGGTGCGGCCGAGGCCAGCGACGAGACGAGGCTCACGACGAGAAGCGAGTACCGAAGCATGGACGCCCTCCGAGATGCGGAAGGACCACTCTAGCTCAATTAGCGGCCCAAGGGCATGCCGATGCTCTCCACAGGCAGGGCGGTCGAGTTCTGAGAGTTCTTGACGCGTGAGCTGGGACGTGGGCGACCGGTTGGCGTCCACGTCTACGTACGCGTCTGCGTCCACGTCCATGTCTGCGGCTGGGTCTGCGTCCACGTCCTCGTCCTCGTCCTCGTCCTCGTCGGCGTCTCCGGGTCCGCGTCGGGGTCCGCGTCGGCGTGGGTATGCTCCCCGACCGCACGTTCGGCCGGGTTCGTGGGTGATCGGAAGCTGGACGTCGACGACGTCTCGTCGTCTTGTGGCGGCAACGCGCCCTACGATGCGCGACGAGATGCGCGGCAGCGGGAGGTGGGTGGCATGGCGACACCGAGGACGAGCAGGGGTCAGAAGGAACGCGAGTCGCTGGCGGAGTTCCAGCGGCTTCTTGCACGGCTACATGATCCGCGACGCCCGCAGGGGCGCCGGTATCCGTTGCCGTCCGTGGTGATCGTCGCGCTCATGGCGATGGTGTCCGGGTGCGATGACGCCGAGGCTATCGCTGCCTGGGGCGAGCATCACGAGCGGTGGCTGTCGAGCTTCCTGGATCTGCCGCATGGGCCACCGAGCCAGGACGTGGTCCTCGCCGTGTTCGCGGCTCTGTCGCCGCCCGGGTTCAGCGAGCTGTTCGTCGCGTGGGTAGATTTCCTGCGCACCCGGCTCAAGGCCGAGGGCAAACACGTCGCGGTGGACGGCAAGACGAGCCGCCGCAGTCACGAGCGGAGCAAGGATCGGCCCGCAGTTCACACCGTGAGTGCCTGGCTTTGCGAGGACGGGCTCGTCCTCGGCCAGTGGAAGACGCGGTCGAAGTCGAACGAGATTACGGCCATCCCAGAGCTGCTGCGGCTCATCGACATTCGGGGGGCCACGGTCACGATCGATGCGATGGGCTGTCAGACCGAGATTGCCGAGACCATCGTGGAGAATGGGGGCGACTACCTGTTGGCGGTCAAGGACAATCAGCCGACCCTGCATGCTGAGATCCAAGCCGCATTCAAGGACGCACTCGACCCGAACCCTCGGCCCCTGGACCAGCCGAGGGCGTTGGCAGTCACATCGGATTCGAGCACCGACAAGGGCCACGGTCGAATCGAGACGCGACGCCTGCACCTGTGCCACGACCTGTCTTGGCTGACGTGCGCGAGTCGATGGCGAGGCCTGTCCTTCATAGCGATGGCGGTGTCGGAGCGGACCGATGTGGCCACCGGGGCAACGACCCAGGAACACCGCTACTTCATCGGGAGCAACCGGACAGCCACCGCCGGCGGTGTCGCTCACCTTGTCCGTCGCCACTGGAGTATCGAAAACGAGCTCCACTGGGTGCTCGACATCGGCTTCAACGAAGACCAGGCCCGCCAGCGAGCCGGGCACTGCGCCGACAACTTCGCCACCCTCCGCCACATGGCGCTCAACCTCGTCAAGCATGCGCCGCGGCGAAAGCTCGGCATCGCCAACACCCGAAAATCAGCCGGCTGGGACACAGCCCTCCTGGTTCGCATCCTCTCGGGTCAGCCGGAGTAGAGCCCGCAAACATCACGGTGGTCGGACGTCGCTCGAGACGAACCCCGGCATCCAAGCGTGGAAGCCGACTCGTGCGCCGACGCAGGCAGCCCCCACGTAGACGCGCACGCAGACGCGAACCCCGGAGCCGCAACGAACCCGATGCGCACCCGCCGCTGACATAGACCCAGCCGTGGACCCAGCCGAGGACGTGGGCGCAGCCGCAGCCGCAGCCGTGGACGTGGACGCAGCCGCAGCCGCAGCCGTGGACGCAGCCGCAGCCGCAGCCGTGGACGCAGCCGCAGCCGCAGCCGCAGCCGTGGACGTGGACGTGGATGTGGACGGGGGCGGGCACGGGGACGGGCGACGTAGCTGGAGGCTCAGACGGCCCGTTTCTCAGAACTCGATTGCCCTGACCTACAAGTCAGGGCGCGGCGATGACCAACGCCCACTTGCGGAGCGTGCCCGCGTCCTGGGCCTCGGTGTCGGCCACGTTCAGCGTCCACGTGCCGGCGGCCGGGACGTCCTTGAACGCGTCGAGCGAGAACGCCTGGACGATCTCGGTGGCGGAGCCGCCCGTGTGGTCCCAGACGACCGCGTCCACGCCGCCGTGCGAGATGGTGATGCGGAGGTCGCTCACGTAGGGGTGCGCCACGTCGAGCTCGATCGTCACGCTTGTCGCCGTCGTGCCCTCGGGGATCTCGATGGTGCGCTCGATGACCTTCGTGTCCTCGTCCGGGATCGCCGTCTCGGTCGCGTCCTCGAAGCGGGTGGGCGTGGTGCCCGGCTGCGGCTCGGGGGCGCAGAGCGAGCCGCCCGGCGAGAAGCAGTTCTCGCGCACGCCGCTCACGCCGAACGTGGAGTCGCCGACGCGGTCGCGAATCGTCACCAGCATGTCGCGCCAGGTCACCTTGTAGTCGTGCTCGAGGGCCCAGATGAGCTTGGCGAGGAAGGGACCTGCGTACTCGTTGGCGTCGGCGCTGACCGCGACGACGGTGGAGAGGATGTCGACCTTGTCCCAGCCGCCTTTGCCGTTGATGATCGGCGTCACGTAGTACTCGTAGCCGAGGCAGCCGCCGTAGAGGTAGATCTGGTAGAAGTCCGGGTACTTCGGCTTGGACCAGAAGTCGCTGGCGCCCAGCATGCTGTGGCCGTCGTAGGCGACGATCTCGTGCTCGGACAATGCCT
>CAYHCW010000334.1:0-3923 GCA_964355025.1 uncultured Gemmatimonas sp.
TCGTTCCAGGTGCAGCCGGGCCAGGAGATCCGCGTCCGGCAGCATGCGCGGGAAAACGTGGGGATTCTTGCCTCCATCGAACAGTCCGCCCGGGGCCAGGCGCCGAGCTGGCTGGCCGTGGACAAGGACACGTTCAGCGGCCGCATGCTCGAGCGTCCGCAGCGCGCGTCGATCCCCATCGCCGCACAGGAACAGCTGGTCGTGGAGTTGTACTCGAAGTAAAGGCGGCGCGGCGCGCGGACAACGGCAGCAGTTCTGTGCCTGTGCCCGTGCCCGCACTGTCTGGTCGCACCCTGACAGATGAACGGGCCTGCCGCGCGTCAGGGGCGAGGCAGGGCGTAGGTGTCGCATTATGCGCCGCCTGACCAAAACACGGATCTCATTCACGTATGGCTCAGACTATTGATTTGCGCGGGTTGGTGCGTCCGCAGCTCGTCGAGATGACGAAGCGCGACGATAACCCGAACATCGCCGAGTTCCGCCTGCAGCCGCTGGAACGCGGCTACGGGCACACGCTGGGCAACGCCATGCGCCGCATGCTGCTGTCGTCGCTGCGCGGCTCGGCGGTGTGGGGCTTCCGGATCGACTCCGTGCTCCACGAGCACCAGACGATCCAGGGCGTCGTCGAGGATGTGCACCAGATCATCGGCAACCTCAAGACGCTCACCCTCTCGCTCGCGCCCGACGTCGAGGAGACGGTGTTGCGCATCAGCGCCTCCAAGGCGGGGGCGGTGACCGCCGGCGACATCGAGGATCAGGGTGGCGTGCGCGTCGTCAACCCCAAGCACCACCTGTTTACGCTGCAGGACGACAAGGACATCTCGGTCGAACTGTACGTGAACAAGGGGCGCGGGTACGTCGAAGCCGACCAGCACCCGACCGACCGGTCGCTGCCTGTCGACCTTGTCCGCATCGACTCCATCTATTCCCCGGCCCGCCGGGTGAACTTTCACGTCAGCGAGACCCGCGTCGGGCAGCGCACGGACTACGATCGTCTCGTCCTCACGGTCGAGACCAACGGCACCGTGTCGCCGGAAGAGGCGGTCAGCTATGCCGCCGCCCTGGCCCAGACGCACTTCCAGTACTTCGCCGGGTTCGGGTCGCACAGCGCGGCCATTGCCGGCGAGGGCACGACGGACGCGCAGCGGCTCGCGCAACTGCTCGCCACCTCCATCGATGCGCTGGAACTCTCCGTGCGCTCGGTCAACTCCCTGAAGAACTCGAACATCCGCACGCTGGGCGACCTCGTCCGGCAGACGGAAGGCCAGATCATTCAGGTCAAGAATTTCGGCAAGAAGTCGCTCCAGGAGATCGCCGATCTGCTCGAGCGTGAGCACCTGAACTTCGGGATGAAGTTCGACGACAATGCCGACGGCGTCCGGGTCACGGACTGGGGCACGCCGCCGAGCCGGGCCGCGGCCAACGCGCCCGACGACGAAGAAGAGGAGTAACACCCATGCGTCACCGCAAGGCAGGCCGGCAGCTGCGCCGGACGAGCGAGCAGAAGCTCGCGCTCATGCGCAACCTCGCCACCTCGCTCATCGAGTCGGGCGCGATTGAAACGACCGAAGCGAAGGCCAAGGAACTCCGTCCCTTTGTCGAGAAGCTGATCACCAAGGCGAAGTCCGGCACGCTGCATGCGCGCCGCCTCGCCGGCATTCACGTCCACAAGCGCGAGGCGGCCGACAAGCTCTTCCAGGAGCTGGGTCCGAAGTTCGCCAAGCGCACGGGCGGGTACACGCGCATTCTCAAGACCGGCTTTCGCAAGGGCGATGGCGCGGAAATGGCGCGCATCGAGCTCGTGGAGAACTAAGCGATGATCGCCAGAAACCGCTGCTACGTCTGCGACAAGGGTGTCACCTTCGGCAATAGCGTGTCGCACGCGAACAACCGCACCCGCCGCACCTGGAAGCCCAACCTCCAGGTCGTGCGCGTCGTCATTGAAGGCAAGATCACCAAGGTGAAGGTCTGCACGCGCTGCCTGAACGCCAACAAGGTTGCCCGCGCGCCGCGCGGACAGGCCGCGGCCGTCTGATCCCGCCGGTGCCCTCTGAGGGGTAGTGAGAGGGGAGCCCCTGTGCTCCCCTCTTTTCATAAAGTGGATAGCGGATAGTGAATAGTTGATGGACTCCCAGGCAGCTCCCTTCGATATTTGACTATCAACTATCAACTATCAGCTATCAACTATGCCCACCGCGCTCATCACTGGCATCACCGGACAGGACGGCTCCTACCTCGCCGAGCTGCTCCTCTCCAAGGGGTACCGCGTCGTCGGCATCGTCCGCCGGTCGTCCACCACGCCGTACGAGCGGATCTCCCACTTGATGGACAAGGTCACGCTGCTCTCGGCCGACCTGCTCGACCAGACGTCGCTGGTGGACGCGATCGAGGCGACGAAGCCGGATGAGGTGTACAACCTCGCCGCGCAGAGCTTCGTGGCGACGTCGTGGACGCAGCCGATGCTCACGGGCGAGTTCACCGCCATCGGCGTCACGCGGATGCTCGAAGCGGTCAAGCGCACGGCGCCGAAGGCCCGGTTCTACCAGGCCAGCTCGTCCGAGATGTTCGGCAAGGTCGTCGAGACGCCGCAGAAGGAGGACACGCCGTTCTACCCGCGATCGCCGTACGGCGTCGCCAAGGTGTACGGCCACTGGATCACGGTGAACTACCGCGAGTCCTTCGGCATGTTCGCGACCAGCGGCATCCTGTTCAACCACGAGAGCCCGCGTCGCGGCCTCGAGTTCGTGACCCGCAAGGTCACCGATGCCGTGGCCCGCATCAAGCTGGGCCGCGCCACCGAGGTGCGCCTCGGCAACCTCGACGCGCACCGCGACTGGGGCTTCGCCGGCGACTACGTGGACGCCATGTGGCGCATGCTCCAGCAGGATGAGCCGGATGACTACGTGATCGGCACCGGGCACACCTGGACGGTGCGGCAGCTCTGCGAGGTGGCGTTTGCGCACGCCGGTCTCGACTGGCAGGAACACGTGAAGCTCGACGACAAGTTTCTGCGACCGGCCGAAGTCGACCTGCTGGTTGCCAATCCGGCCAAGGCGAAGGCCAAGCTCGGCTGGGCGCCCACCGTGGGGTTTCACGAGCTCATCCAGATGATGGTCGACAGCGACCTCGCGCTGCACCGCGCCCGCGGCTGACGTGCCACGCGCCCTCGTCACCGGTGCCGCCGGCTTCGTAGGGCAGTGGCTCTGTCGCGCCTTGCTGCGCGACGGCTATGCCGTCACCGGCCTCTCCCTCTCCCCGCCGCGCGGGACCACGCTCAGCGACGACGAACGCCGCGCCGTGCGGTGGATCGAGCGCGACCTGCGAAATCCGCTGGTGGCCACCGAGACGGTGCGCGAGGTCGCCCCCGATGCGGTCTTCCATCTGGCCGGGCTGTCGTTCGTCCCCGACTCGGGGCACGACCCTGTCGAGGGCTTCTCGATCAACGTCGGGGCCGGCGTCGCCCTGCTCTCGGCCGTGCGCACCGCGCGTGACGAGGGCACGAGCGATCCCCTCGTGCTGGTGGTCGGCAGCGCCGAGCAGTACGGCGTGCACGACCCGTCCGAAGGCCCGCTCGTCGAGGGGGCCGCCTGCGAGCCGAACAACTGGTATGCCGGCAGCAAATGCGGCCAGGAAGCGATGGCGCTCTCCGCCTTCCGTGCCGATGGCATCCGCGTGGTGTGCACGCGCAGCTTCAACCAGGCCGGCCCCGGACAGGCCGCAACGTTCCTGCTGCCGTCGCTGATCCGGCGCGTTCAGGCGCTGGCGCCAGCCGGTGCCGGCCCTCGCCCGAGGCTCGAACTGGGGAATCTCCACACGACGCGCGACTTCCTGCACGTCACCGACGCCGCCGAGGCGTATCTTTCACTCGCGGTGCGCGGTGTCGCCGGCGAGGTCTACAACGTCTGCTCCGGCGACGGGGTGAC
>CAYHCW010000335.1:0-3922 GCA_964355025.1 uncultured Gemmatimonas sp.
CCGTTGAATTGGAACGACACTCAACAGAGGCGCTTCCAAAACCTGCCCGGAACGCTGCGTGAGATGGACGCAAATGGGATCTGGTCGCTGGCGGAGTGACCAAGTTCAGTAGGTCCGGCCGACAACTTCCAGATCACGTGCGCGAGATCGAGGTGCAGGAAGCGGAGAGGCGCGGCCTGGTGGCGGGGGACGATGAGATCGAAGGTGACCTGCGCGGCCTGACGGAGATGGCGCGCACACGCGGAGGTGTGGACGGCCTGCTGGCCGAGTATCGCATCACGCTGGACCAGTGGAAGGAGGAGGCGCGGCGCACCTCACTGATTCAGAAGCTGGAAGACGCCGAGGCCGCACGACTGCCGGTCACCGCCGGCGAGATTCGCGAGGAGTTCACCCGCAACTTCTGGGAAGGTCAAGGCTCGCCCCCCGACGCCGTGCTGGCCGAACACCGGGATCACATGCAGGGCGTGATTCGCCGGCGCAAGTGGGCCGTGCATCGGCGGGAGTGGCTGCGCCCGCTCGACGACATCACCAACATGCGCAGGATCGCTAGATTTCAGCCGCGGCGGCGACCGATCGGATCCGCCGCCGTCGGCTGCAAATCTCTGTTAGCCGGGACTCACTGCCCAACGGGGCAGTTGGTTTGTCCCAAGGTGTTGCCGGTAACCGTGCCAATGTGGCCAACGAGCTGAGCAACTGCCGGAGTCCCACTGCAATAGACTCCGAGCCCGCCGTTGTCTGTAATCTGCGCCGCCCCTCCGCTGAACAACGAACTGGCGACGCTGGTGTCCCTCAACAGCATGCCGTGACTCGCGTTATCTCTGATGACGCCGAGACCGCCACCGAAACCGAAATGGGCCACAGAACCCCCCGTCAGTTGAATACCGGGTCCAGCGCTATTCGTGACGGTGGCATTTCCAACCTGGAGATTCGAGCCGAAGCTCACACTCACTCCGCCGCCGTCCACGAGAGTGCCACCGTCGAGCAAAGCAAACGATCCGTTCGCGACGTCCACCCCGAAGGCGTTGTTCTCAACCGCGCTGTTGTGCAGTCTGAGAATCGATCCTGACATAGCTTGAATACCGACGACCGCGCTTCCCGAGACGGTCGAATTCCGAACGTCGACGACTGCGCTGAAGATCGACACGCCATGAAACGCACTGCCGATCACCTGGGAATTGACGATAGACACGTTGCTGCGGCTGTTGATTTGAACGCCCCTTCCGCCGCTGAGCGTGAGTCCGGCGATGGTGACATCGTTCGCTCCGATGCTCAGCACGTTCGCCTGAGCCGATGGAGCCTGCAGGCCGCCGCCCGTCGTGCTCCGCAGGGTCGTGTTGTTTCGACTGATTGCCACAGCTTCCATGCACACGCCCACAACCGTGATGGTCACGCGGCTCGTTCGAGCGCCGGCCTGCTGAAGAGCTGACCCGACGGTCTGTCCCGAGTTGCAGTCCACCGTCAGGTTCAGCGGCTGAAGCGATGCGATCTGCGCTGTCACGTTGGCAATCTGCCCCTGAGTCACAGCCTGCTGCTGCAGGGTGGCAATCAGCTGTTGAAGGTCTGCGATCTGCTCCGACAAGGTGACAGCCTGTATTTCGAGCGCCTCAACGCGCTGGGGAATCCCTTGGCCTTGTGCAGTGGCCGGCCATACGGCGATCACTGATCCTGCGATCAGAATCACGGCCCTGATGTGAGATGAAAAGAGTGGAAGGTTTGTCATCGTGAACCTGAGGATGCGCGGCCCGGCGCCCTCGAACAACCGGCAATTGCGCGCAACACCGCTCATTCGCCGATAATGGACTTCCCATATGAGTGACCTACCCCCTTCGGGGGATCGCCTCGATTCCTGGAAGGCCATCGCGGCATACCTGCATCGAGACGTCGCGACGGTCCGCCGGTGGGAGAAGGGCCTCGGTTTGCCCGTGCGGCGGGTGGCCGGTTCCGGACGCTCGGTCTTTGCCTACACCTCAGAGATCGACGCGTGGCTCCAAACCGCAAGACCCGGGACCTTCGTCGAGGACGAGGCTCCGCCGCCGACCCCGCCGGAACGCGGGCGCCGCTGGCTTGGGTGGGCGCTGGTGGTGGCGGTCACCGCCCTCGTCGCGAGCCTGGCCGTTGGCGCCTGGCCCCTGCCGGCCGGGGCGCTCCGTGTCGAGGCCACGAGCGCCGGGGTGGTGGCGCACGACGCCGCTGGGATTGAGCAGTGGCGGTACGACTTCCCGACCGGCTACACCACCGCCATCCCTGCTTATCCGGTCCAGTTGACCGGCGGCACGACCCCGGGGGTCCTGTTCGCCACCAGTCATCGCTATCGCCTGAAGCCGGACCATGTGGAGGGCGGAGAGCTCAGGTTCCTCGACCTGGCGGGCCGTTCGCAAAAAGCGTTCTCGTTCAACGACCGCGTGACGTACGGCGGCGCGCTGTACGCGGCGCCCTGGGCGGTGACCGGATTTGCGGTGGACGATTCGGGTGCCACCCGTCGCATCGCCGTGACGGCGCACCACGAGGTGTGGGATCCAGGCCTCGTGACGATCCTCGACGACCAGTGGCAGCGGCGCGGCACGTTCGTCCATGCCGGCTGGCTCGAGCAGGTCCGATGGCTCTCTCCGGAACGGCTGTTGATCGGCGGCTACTCCAACGCGCGCGAGGGCGGCATGCTGGCCCTCCTCGACCCGGCGCACCTCGATGGCCAGGGGCCGGAACCGGCGGGCAGCCGCCATCACTGTGACTCGTGTGGACCCGGCTTGCCCTTGCGGATGGTCGTGCTGCCGAGGAGCGAGCTCAATCGGGTCACCGCCTCGCCCTTCAACCGCGTGCTGCTCCAGATCGCTGACGGGCGGTTGTCGGTGCGCACGATCGAGATGCCGGCGGCCAATGGTGAAGCAGATGCGATCTACGAGTTCACCCCGGCACTCGACCTGTTGAGCGCCAAGTTCAGCGACCGGTACTGGGAGATGCACCGGGCGCTCGAAGCCGAAGGCCGCATCGCGCACGCACGCGAGGCCTGCCCCGACCGGGACGGCCCGCCGTCCATGCTGGAGTGGTCGCCGGCCGGCGGGTGGAAGACGGTCAGGCTCCGCTGAGGGCCCCCGGGAGTGGGATTCTCGGGATCTCCACGAGGCTCGCCAGGTACGTCCGCGTCTCCACCAGCGTCGAGGCCACCAATGCCGCGCCGGCCGCGAGGATGGGCCCGGCGATCACCTGGCCTGCGGGCGGCCGTTTACTGGCCGACGGCGGTGACGGCCACCGTCAAGTAGCCGCCACCGCTCGTTGCCACCTCAGTTGCCGCTCGGCCGCTGTCGGTGGCCGCCCCGACCCGACGGCCCTCGTCCTGCGGGCGGCGTCCCCGAGCCGTCGCGCGGACGCTGGGCGGGCGGGGTGCCGGTGCAATTCGGGTTCGATCCGCAATTCGGGTGTTGTCCACCGGCCGGCGGCGTGCCCCGGCCGCGTCCGCCGTTGCCGGGCGGCGTGGTGGTTTGCGCGGCGGCGATCGACGCCACTGCGAGGCTGAACAACGTTACAAGTACGGTTCGTCTTGTCATGACTGCATCTCCTTCCAGCTTATGACCCCAGTGTTATCAGGCTCACAGGCCGGTGTGTGTGACAAGACGGTGTCAAGAACGTGGTGCGGCGATGACGGGCGATCTGCTCAGCGCAGATCCGGGACTGAGCTTGGAACGCGCGACGCGATCCACCTGGCCACCGCGCTTCTGTGGAAAACCATGACCGCCGGCGAACTCACGATGGCGACACACGACGAGGCACTCGGCGTCGCCGCCACAGCTCACGGACTACCCGTCATCGGCCGCGCCTGACGGCCGCGCCTTTTTCCGTAACGGCTCGTAAACATCTGTTACGGCGCCTGCTTCCCTGCGTCGTGGATGCGCGTGAGCGGCGCTCTTGAGCTGTGGTCACCTCGACC
>CAYHCW010000336.1:0-3916 GCA_964355025.1 uncultured Gemmatimonas sp.
CGAGTTTCCTGGGATCCATTTCCTCGAGTCACTACGGCCGCACGGGCGCGTACTCCGTCGTTGCAGCGAAGTACCGGCTGATCTTTGCGTCGGGCCGCGAGGACCACCGCATGGTGACGTTGCCGGAGTCCGGCGCCGCGCTACTGTACGACCGGATCTTCGCGGGCTACGAGGGAAGCTCCTTCTACGTGACCCCTGCGGGCGAGCAGAGGCTCGCTTCGGCCAAGGGCGTGCCGGCGGCGGGATGGGTGGTGACCACATCCCTGGCAGCTGACGAGGTCTTCGCGCCGGTACGAGTGCTGCAGCAGCGCGTGCTGCTCGCGGCGATCCTCCTGACGTTGCTGGCGGGGGGGGTGGCGTGGTGGGCGCTGTGGCGCGCGTTCCGGCCGCTCGAGGAGGCGGAGCGGATGCTCGTGCTCGCGTCGGGTTTGAACCTGCCTCTAACGCCGCTGCCGGTGACACGGCGCGATGAAGTTGGGCGGCTCATTGGCAGCTTCAATCGGTTGTTGGCCAGGCTGAACGAGCGGGATGCGGCGCTGCAGCGCAGTCACGAGGATCTGCGCATTGCGCAGCGCATCGCCCACGTGGGAAGCTGGTACCTGGACCTGGCGACCAACCAAGCGCAGTGGTCGGAGGAACTGTTCCTCATGCTTGGCCTGGACCCGGCGGGGGAAGCACCGGATCATGCGGACGCCGCCCGACTGTTCACCGCGGAGAGCTGGGGCCGGTTGAGCCACGCGATTGCGGTCGCGCAGCAGACAGGAGGTCCCTGCGAGCTGGAACTCGAGATGCTGCGCGCGGACGGAGTGCACGGGTGGATGCTGGCGCGTGGCGAGGCCGCGCGGGACGGGCACGATGCGGTCGTCGGCGTGCGGGGCGTGGCGATTGACATCACCGTGCGCAAGCGCACGGAGGCCCTGCAGAGCGCCGGGGCTCGGCTGGCCGGAATGTCCGACGCGAGTACGCTGGACGAGGTACTGCAGTTCGCGCTCGATGAATGCGAATCAATGACCGGTAGCCGCATAGGCTTCGCGCACTTTCTCGACGCGGATGAGACGACGCTGCAGTTGCAGATGTGGTCCACCAGGACTCTTGACGGCATGTGTACGGCTGAGGGCAAGGGCAGCCACTATCCGGTGCTCCAGGCCGGCGTCTGGGCCGACTGCGTCGCCGCGCGCGCGCCGCTGGTGCACAACGACTACGCCAATCTTCCGCATCGCAAGGGACTGCCGCCGGGCCATGCACCCGTGGTGAGGGAACTCGTGGTCCCGCTGTTGCGGGACGGCGTCGTGGTGATGATCATGGGCGTCGGCAACAAGGCAACGGACTATCACGCATGGGACGTGGCCGCGGTATCGCGGGTACTGGAGCTGGTGTGGGACGTGGTGCAGCTCAAGCGAACGGCGGCTGCCCAGCGCCAGAGCGAAGAAACGCTGCACCGCATCTTCGCCACGATGTCCGAAGCGGTGGCGCTGAACGAAGTCGTGTACGACGCCCACGGCGAGATGGTCGACTACCGGATTGTGCTGGTCAATGAGGCCTTCCACTCCGTCGCGGACTACGGTGACGAACAGATCATCGGCAATGTGGCGACCCGCCTGTATGGCATGTCGCCGGAGGCTATCACGGCGTTCTGGCAATCGCACCGCGACCGCGAGGACGTGCAGCACACCGAATTGCTGAGCCCATACAAGGGTCGCTGGTACCACGTGTCCACTTCGCCGATCGTCGACCACCGCTTCGTCACGTCGTTCTTCGACATCACCGAGCGCAAGACCGTGGATGCGGCGCTGAACGCCTCGCTGCGGGAAAAGGAAGCGCTGCTGAAGGAAGTGCACCACCGCGTGAAGAACAACCTCCAGGTGATCACCAGCCTGCTGCGGCTGGAGGCGGGGCGCAGCAGTCAACCCGACACCAAGTCGGTGCTTGCGGACATGCAGGGCCGCATCCAGTCGATGGCACTGCTGCACGAGGCGCTGTACCGCTCGGGATCATTTGCCACGGTCGACCTGGGCGCGTACCTCCGCAAGATATCCACGCAGGAGGCGCGTGTGCTGGCCAGCCGCGCTGGTCATGTCGCGCTGCGACTCGACGTGCGCTCGGTGTTCGTCGACATGGATCAGGCGATTCCCTGCGGCCTGCTGGTCAATGAGCTCGTGTCGAACTGCTTCAAGCACGGCTTCCCCGGTGGCCGCTCCGGCGAGGTGCTCATCGAACTGCACGAGCTGGCCGACGGTACGCAGTTGCGGCTGCGGGTCAGCGATACCGGCGTGGGCCTGCCGTCGGATTTTGACGCGCGGCGGAGCACGTCGCTCGGGCTGCAGCTCGCGGGCGACCTGGCAGTGCAACTCGGTGGTCATCTCGACATAGGCCCCGGCCCAGCCGCGGTCTTCAGTGTGACGTTTGTCGTTGACACGCCTGCGCCAGCGGCAACGCTCGTCGGCGCGGCCGTGAGCACGGGCGCGGCATTGTGACTACTGCCGCGCACCGGCCACGGATTCTCGTCGTCGAAGACGAGGCCATTGTCGCACGCGACATTCAGGTGCGACTGCAGGAGCTGGGCTATGACCCCGTCGGCCACGCCGCGCGCGGTGAAGACGCGGTGGCGATGGCGCGGGCAGTGCGCCCCGACCTGGTGTTGATGGATATCCAACTTGCGGGCGCCCTTGATGGCATCGCCGCGGCGACCGCAATACGCGCAGAGCGTGCCGTGCCCGTCGTCTACCTGACGGCGTTCGCCGAGGACGACGTGCTGGAACGGGCCAAGCTCACCGATCCGTTTGGGTACATCATCAAGCCATTTGCCGATCGCGAACTGCGCACGGTGCTCGAGATGGCGCTGTACAAGCACCAGATCGACGCCACCCTGCGGGAGAGCGAGTTTCGCTGGAAGTTCGCCATCGAGGGCTCCGGCGACGGCCTCTGGGACTGGAACGTGCCGGCAAACACGGTGTTCTTCAGCCCGCTCTGGAAGTCGATGCTGGGTTTCGCCGACGATGAAATCGGCAACGGCCTGGACGAGTGGAGCAGCCGGGTGCATCCCGACGAGCTGGCGCAGGTGATGGCCGATGTGCAGGCGCACCTCGACGGCGCCACGCCGGCGTACCGCAACGAGCATCGCATGCGCTGCAAGGATGGCCGCTGGAAGTGGATCCTCGACCGCGGCGTCGTCGTGGCGCGCGATGCCGGAGGTGCGGTGCTGCGCGTGATCGGCACGCACTCGGAGATTACGGAGCGCAGGCAGATGGAAGACGACCTGCGCGCGAGCGAGGAGCGATACCAGCGCATTGTCGAAGGCCTCACCGATTATCAGTACACGGTGCGCGTGCAGGCGGGTCGGGCCGTGGAAACGAGACAGGGTCCGGCGTGCGCCGCGGTGACCGGCTACACGGCCGGAGAGTTTGCCGCCAATCCCGATCTCTGGCTCACGATGGTCGTGCCGGAGCATCGCGCACGGGTGCTGGAGCGCGTGCAGTTGGTGATGGAGGGGACCGAGTGCGCGCACCTGGAGCACCAGATAGTGCGCAAGGATGGAGCGACGCGCTGGGTGCGAGATACGGTGATCCCGAACTGGTCGGCGGATGGAGAGCTGCGGTCGTACGATGGCGTGATCGAGGATATCACCGAACTCAAGCAGGCCGAGGCCGCGCGGGACGAACTGGAGTCGAGGAACGCCCACATCGAGAAGGCCGAGAGCCTCGGCCGCATGGCGGGGGCCATCGCCCACATCTTCAACAACCAGTTGCAGGTGGTCGTGGGGAACCTGGAGCTGGCGATGTCCGACAGCTCCCAGCGTCCCGGGACCATGGAGAGCCTCACCGATGCGATGCAGGCTGCGAACAAGGCGGCGGAGGTCAGCGCGATGCTGGTGACGTACCTCGCGCAGACGCATGGCAACCAGGTGCCGCTCGATCTG
>CAYHCW010000337.1:0-3903 GCA_964355025.1 uncultured Gemmatimonas sp.
CGGTGCTGATGAGCATGGGCATGATGATGCTGCCGCCGGCGATGATCTCGCTCCCATTCAAGCTCCTGCTCTTTGTCCTCGTCGACGGCTGGTCGCTGATCGTCACGGGGCTCGTGCAGAGTTTCCGCTAACGCCCTCCCTGCAGACTGCCATGACAGACGCCGCCGTCGTCGACCTCGCCCGCAACGCCGTGATGATGGCCCTTGCGCTCGCCACCCCGATGCTCACCGTCGCGCTGGGCGTTGGCCTCTCCATCAGTGTCTTCCAGTCGGTCACGCAGATCCAGGACCAGACGATCGTCTTCGTGCCCAAGCTGATCGCCGTGGCCGGGGTTTTCCTGATCGGACTGCCGTGGATGATCCAGACCGCGGTGAAGTACACGGCCGAGCTCTTCCGCTCGCTCCCGTCGCTGGTCTCGTGACCCCCGCGTTCGACCTCTTTGCGCCCGGCGCCGGCGACGCCATCGTGCTCACCGGCACGCGCGTCACCGGCCTCATGCTCGTGGCGCCGTCGCTGTCGTCAATGATCGTGCCGCACCGGGTGCGCGCCGGGCTCGTGGTGGTGCTCACCCTGCTGCTCACGCCGGTGGCCTTCGCGGCGCAACGCCTGCCGCACATCACGGCGCAGGCCGTCGCCTCCGAGCTGCTCATCGGCTTCGCCATCGGCCTCGGCGCCGCCATCCTCATTGGCGCCGCCGAGCAGGCCGGCGACACCATGGCAGTGCAGATGGGACTGAGCGGCATCGCCATCCTCGACCCGATGGCCGCCGAGCCGCTGCCGGTGGTGGGATCGTTCCTCCGCCTCTTCGCCATCACGCTGCTGCTGTCGCTGAACCTGCATGCCGTGATGATCAGCACGCTCGGCGAATCGCTGCGCGCGGTGACCCTTGGCTCCGCGCCGGACCTCGCCAACGGCATTGCCCAGATGCTCAAGCTCGGGGTGCCGATGTTCGCGCTCGGCGTGCGCTTTGCCGCGCCGGTCGTCGCCGTGATCCTCATCGTCAACGTGGCGCTCGCGGTGCTGGGCCGCGCCGCGCCGCAGCTCAATGTGCTCTCCGTCGCATTCCCGATGCAGATCATGGCCGGCCTCGTCGCGCTCGCGGCTGCGGTGCCGGCCATGGCGTACTTCTTCGGCGGCTGGGACTCCGTGTACCACGGCATGGTGGCACGCGCCGTGGGCGGCTTCACCATCGCGCCGCACTGACGATGGCTGAAGGCAGCGACATGGAGCGCACCGAAGCGCCAACGCAGAAACGACGGGACGACGCGTTTCTCGAGGGCCGTGTTCCCCGTTCACCCGAGCTCAATGCGGCCGTCCTGTTCCTCACCGCCGCCGTCGTCATCAACGCCGTCGGTCCTGGCGTCGGCGTGCAGCTCGTCGCCCTGTTCGGCACGACGCTCGCGCAGCTCGGTGACGGCGCCCGCGATCCGGGCCGGGCCATCGCGCTGCTGCGCACCACCGGCTTCGGCGTGCTGAAGATCATCGGGCTGCTCACCGCCGGCTTCGTCGTGGCAACGCTCGCCATCGGCGGCCTGCAGGGACGCGGTCTCGTGTCGGGTACGCCGTTGATGCCGAAGTTCGAACGCATCAATCCGATGGTGAACGCCAAGCGCCTCTTCTCCACGCAGCCCCTCGTGGACCTGGTCAAGTCGTTCGCCAAGATCGGCATCATCGGCTGGGCGGTCTCGGGGGTGCTGACCCAGGGGTGGGGCGATCTCGTCGACCTCGGCAATCGCGACCTGCTGGCCATGTTCCCCGTGGTGCAGGACCAGGTCGTGCGGATGCTCAAGAACGCCGGCCTCGCCTATCTCGCGATGGCCTCGCTCGACTACGCGTACCAGCTGTGGCAGCACGAGAAGGGCCTGAAGATGAGCAAGGAAGACGTGCGCCAGGAGAACAAGCAGAACGAGGGAGACCCGGCGCTGCGCCATCGCAGCCGGTCGATCGCCCGCGCGCGCATCCGGCGCCAGATGTTCGATGACGTCCAGAAGGCGGACGTCGTGATCGTCAATCCGACGCATGTCGCCGTCGCCCTCCGCTACGACCCCGTGCAGGCGCCGGCGCCAATCGTGCTCGCCATGGGCCAGCGCAAGATCGCCGAGCGCATCAAGGCGCTCGCCTTCGAGCACCGGATCCCGGTGATCGAGAACAAGCCGCTGGCCCGCGCGCTGCTGGCCAGCGCGCACGTCGGCCAGATGATTCCCGCCGAACTGTACGCGGCCGTCGCCGAAGTCCTCGCCTTTGTCATCCGCCAGCGGGCCCTCGCCGCGCTGCGCTGGAACGGAGCCGCCCGCGCATGAGCATTCTCCCACGTCCCGCCCAGAGCCGCGGCTCACGCACCGCCGAAATGGGCGTCGCCATTGCCGTCGTCTTCATCATCGCCCTGCTCGTCGTGCCGCTGCCGCCGTTCCTGCTCGACCTGCTGCTGTCGCTGAGCATCGGCGTGTCGCTGGTGGTCCTGCTCGTGGCGATCTACACCACGGACCCGCTGGAATTCAGTTCGTTCCCGTCGTTGATCCTCCTGCTGACGCTGTTCCGCCTCGCGCTCAACGTCAGCAGTACGCGGCTCATCCTGTCGGAAGGGCACGCCGGCGCGGTCATCCAGGCGTTCGGTCAGTTCGTCGTCGGCGGCAACTACGCCGTCGGCGTGGTGCTGTTCCTCATTCTCGTCGGCATCAACTTCATCGTCATCACCAAGGGTGCGGGGCGCGTGGCCGAAGTCGCGGCACGCTTCACCCTCGACGCGATGCCCGGCCGCCAGATGGCCATCGACGCCGACCTGTCGGCCGGCCTCATCGACGAAGCCACGGCCCGGAAGCGCCGCAACGAGATCACGCAGCAGGCGGATTTCTACGGTGCAATGGACGGCGCCTCGAAGTTCGTGAAGGGCGACGCCATCGCAGGGCTCCTCATCACCGGCATCAACATCGTCGGCGGCATCTTCATCGGCGTGGTGCAGAAGGGCATGCCCATCGCCCAGGCGGCGTCGACGTACACCATCCTCACCGTCGGCGATGGCCTCGTCGCCCAGGTGCCCGCGCTGATCGTCAGCACCGCCGCCGGCCTCATGGTCACGCACGCTGCCGGCGGCTCGCACCTCGGCAACCAGCTGGCGCGGCAGCTCGGGGCGCATCCGCGCGCCGTCTGGATCGCCGCCGCCGTCCTCACCTCGTTCGCCCTCGTGCCGGGCCTGCCGACGATGCCGTTCCTCATCCTCGGCGGTGGCATGGCGCTCCTCGGCAAGCTGTCGCAGTCGGCAGCCGACCAGCGCCAGCTCGACGCCGAGCTGCCAGAGGTCGCGCCGGCCGCGCAGGGCGCCGTGCAGAACCCGATGACGGACTTGCTGCAGATCGACCCGATAGAACTGGAAGTCGGCTACGCCCTCATTCCGCTCGTCGACGAATCACAGGGCGGCGACCTGCTCTCGCGCATCAGCCTGCTGCGCAAGCAGGCCGCGCTCGAACTCGGCGTCCTCATTCCGTCGATCCGCATTCGGGACGACGTTCGCCTGCCGGCCAACGAGTACATCATCAAGCTGCGCGGCAGCGAAGTGGCGCGCGCCGAAGTGCTGCCGCGCTTCTTCCTCGCGCTCGACACGGGCGGCGTCATCCAGGCCATCGACGGCATGGAGACCATCGACCCGAGCTTCGGCATGCCCGCGCGCTGGATCGCCCCGGGGCGCAAGGCCGAAGCCGAAGCGCTGGGGTACATCGTCGTCGAACCGACCACGATGGTCGCCACGCACCTGATGGAGACGCTCAAGGCCAATGCCGCCGAACTGCTCGGGCGGCAGGATGTGCAGGAGATGGTGGACACCCTCAAGAAGTCGCACCCGGCGCTGGTCGAGGACCTCATTCCGAACAAGGTCTCGCTCGGCATCCTGCATCGCGTGCTGCAGCGCCT
>CAYHCW010000338.1:0-3901 GCA_964355025.1 uncultured Gemmatimonas sp.
GGGGCGCATCAGCCGTTACGGCGTGATTCCAATCACCGCCGACCAGGACACGCCGGGCCCGATGGCGCGCACGGTCGAGGATGCGGCCATCATGCTCGGCGCGCTCGAGGGCGCCGTGCCCGACCCGAATGACGCGGCCACGAGGGCGTGCACACCGCCGGCCAATCGCGACTATCGAGCGCACCTCAAGCGCGACGCGCTCAAGGGCGCGCGCATCGGCATTCCGCGCCGGTCGTACTACGAGGGCATCGTCACGCCCGGCTCGAGCACGCCGCGCGGCGGACTCAACCCCGCCCAGGCGGCGGTGATGGCCCAGGCGATCGAAGCGCTCCGCAAGGAGGGCGCGGTGATCATCGATCCCGCCGACATCCCGAGCGTCGTCACCGCGGACACGTCGAAGAACCTCCTGTCGTGGGGTGTCTGCGGCGGCGTGGAGCAGCGCAAGGGACACAACGCCGATTGCTCCACCGTGCTGGCGTACGGCATGAAGCGCGACTTCAACGCCTGGCTCGCGTCACTGGGCGCGGCCACGCCGATCAAGTCGCTCACCGACCTCCGGTTCTTCAACATCGCCAATGCCGGACGCGGCGCCATCAAGTACGGGCAGTCGCTGCTCGACATCTCCGACGAGATTGATCTGGCGGCCGACCGGGCGCGCTACGAAGCGGACCGTGCCAGGGACATCGACCTCGCGGGGACGCACGGCATCGCCGAGGTGGTGAAGGCGCAGCAGCTCGATGCGCTGCTCTTTCCGGGGCCGGGGAGCGCCGGGATCGCCGCACGCCCGGGCTATCCGACGGTCATCGTGCCGTTCGGCACGGTGCCGAACGCGCCAACGCCGGCGTTCCCACGGGGCTTTGACGCGCAGCCGACGCCGTATGGCGTGAGTTTCACCAGCGTCTCGTGCACCGAGCCGCGGCTGATCGAGCTGGCCTACGCGTTTGAGCAGGCGACGAAGAAGCGGGTGCCGCCGCCGCTGAAATAGGCGGCGGCACCCCGCTACCGCACGCCGAACACCTGCTTCCCGCCGCGATATCCCTTCACGCCATCGTTGACCCCGTGCAGCAGCAGCAGGCTCGCGGGGTTTCCGTAGCGCTTCATCAGGTCCATCATCACCGGCTCTTCCCCGCCCCACGGATAGCCGAACACGACGTCGAAGTCGTCGAGTGCCTTGCGGAGTTCCAGGTACGCCGAGACGCCGGCACCCATTGTGCCCGTGCGCTCGTCGCCGTCCTTCGTCCGGAACGTGTGCCCGGACGGGAAGAAGGACCCCGCCACGAACCGTGCCTGCGAGTCGAACCGCGTGGCCAGCGCGCGCGCGGCGGCCACGAGCGAGGTGTCGATCTCGATGCCGGCCGCCTCGTAACCCAGCAAGTCGGCCATGATCGTGATCACGCCGGACGCCGAGCCGAGCTCGAGGAATGTGCGCCCCGGCGCGCGATGCGCGATCAGCGCGTCGAGCACCACCTCGTACTCGCTGGCGATGAACGAGTGGAACTCCTTCTCGCGCACCTCGCGGTCGAAGCGCTCGAAGAAGGCCCAGCCCTCAGTGCACAGGTCCGTGAGGCGCGCGCGCAGCGCAGCGTCGACTGCAGGCAGGTGGGACGTGGGAACTCCGGGCGAGCGGGTCGGCAGCGTTCGGCAACCGGGGTAAGCTACTCGATCGCCTGCGGCCACGGCGATCGGCGGGCCTTGCCGTGGACGGCCGAACCCATTAACCTCCACATATGGAGGTGTATATGGACCTATCGAAGAAGACCACCATCCTCTTCTCCCCCGACTCGCACCGCCGGCTGAGCGACCTGGCGGAGCGCCGCGGCGTGAGCCTGGGCGAGCTGGTGCGCGAGGCGTGCGCCGTGGCGTACGGCAGCGTCGATGCCGAGGCGCGGGTCGGGGCCGTGGCATCGCTCGCGGCGCTGCATCTCCCCGTGGGCTCGCCGCGCGACATGAAGCGTGAGTCGGTGCCGCGTGCCGACAAGCTCCTGCCGCGGTAAGCCGCGTGATCCTCGTTGATGCCAACATCCTCATGTACGCCGCGGGCGCCGCACACCCACACAAGCAGCCCAGTGTGCGGCTGCTCGAGCGCATTGCGCAGGGCGACGTGGAGGCGACCATCGACGCCGAGACGCTGCAGGAAATCCTGCACCGGTACCGACTGATCAAGCGATGGTCGGAGGGCCGCGCCGTGTACGACCTCGCGCGGGAGATCTTCCCGGACGTCATCCCGGTGACGGCCACCGTGCTCGACCGCGCGCGCCGGCTGCTCGACGGCGACGCGACGCTCATGGCACGCGATGCGCTGCACGCCGCCGTCGTGATGGAGGAAGGCCTGCGCGGGATCTACACCTACGACCGCGACTTCGACCGCATCAAGGGCATCCGGCGGCTCGAACCGTAAGCGTCACGAGCCGCCACACCACGCACCGGGCTACGGCTTGCCGCTCGCGAGCTGCCGCCCCACGGGCAACGATCGTATGCGCTTGCCCGTCGCCGCGAAGATGGCATTGGCCAGCGCCGGCGCGACCGGCGGCACGCCGGGTTCGCCCACACCGCCCGGCGCCCCGCCACTCGGCGCGAGATGCACGTGGATCTGCCGGGGCGCGGCGTTCATCCGCAGCACCTCGTAGTCGTTGAAGTTCGACTGCACCACGCGCCCCTTCTTGAAGCTGAGTTCGCTGGTCATCGCGTTGCTGAGCCCCATGATCACCGCGCCCTCGGCCTGTGACCGCACGCGCTCGGGGTGCACCACGAAGCCGCAGTCCATGGCGATGTCCACGCGCGGCAGGGCGATCACGCCCCTGGCGCTCACCCTGGCGTGAACCACCACGGCAACGTACGTGAGAAAACTCTTGTGCACGGCCAGGCCGAGCCCTTCGCCCCTGGGGAGCTTCCTGCCCCACCCGGCCGCCTTCGTTGCCAGCTCAACCACCTTGCGGTAGCGCGTGGTGTCGAGCGGATGCGCCTCCCACGTGTCGCCGTAGTTCTCCACGGGCGCCGCCGCGCCGATTTTCGTCATGTCGACGATGCGGTCGGGGCCGAGCAGGTCGAGCAGGAACTCGCGCGGATCGCGTCCCGCCGCGTGCGCGAGTTCATCGATGAACGACGACACGGCGAACGCGTGCGGTATGGCGGTCACCGAACGGTACCAGCCGATGCGCGTGTGCGCCTCGGCCTTGCACGATTCGGCCTGGATGTTCGGGATGGCGTACGGAAAGTCGAGCACCCCGCCGGAGAGTTCGCTGTCGCTCTCGTCCGTCACCCCCGGGGCGAAGGTGCTGTTGATGGACGGTGACGCGACGCGGTGCAGCCACGCCGTCACCGCACCCTTGGCATCGACGGCCGCTTCGATGCGCTGAAAGGCGACCGTGTGCGGATAGCCGTTCTGGAGGTCGTCCTCGCGTGTCCAGACGACCTTCACCGGCGCCTGCATCTCGCGCGAGAGCAGCGCGGCTTCCACCACGTAGTCGGGCTTCGACTTCCGCCCAAAGCCGCCGCCCAGCAGCGTCACGTGGCAGATGACCTTCTCCTTGGGGATCTTGAGCGCGGCGGCCACCTCGTCGCGCGCCGCCTGCGGATTCTGCGTGCAGGCCCAGCACTCGCACCCGTCTGCCGTGACGCTGGCCACGGCCGCCGGTGGCTCCATGGGCGCCTGCGCCAGGTGCGGCGCGTAGTACTCGGCGGACACCGTCTTCGCCGCGCCCTGCAGCGCGGCCGCGACATCGCCCTGCCTGCGCGCCACGCGTCCCGGCGCGCGCGCCGACGCCTGGAGCGCGGCGCGGTACCGCTCCGAGTCGTGCGCGTCGTTGGGACTCGCCGTCCACGTGACCTTGAGCGCGCGCCGTCCCTGCAGCGCGGCCCACGTGCCGTTGGCGATGACCGCCACGCCGCCGAGCGGCTGGAA
>CAYHCW010000339.1:0-3854 GCA_964355025.1 uncultured Gemmatimonas sp.
GCGCGTGACGCCGCAGGTCTACACCACCACCGGCGAGCTCGACGCCTTCGTCAGCGCGCTGAGGGCGCTCTCGGCGTAGCGTTTGCGTTCCGGTCCACGTTCGCACCACCCGAACCCACTGCCTCCCATGCGACGGTGCCTCGCCGCGGCCCTGCTGTTCCTGCCGATGCTGCTGCCGCGTGCGAGCGCGGCACAGTACGACGCCGTGCTCGCCGAGAAGAACGTCATGGTGCCCACGCGCGACGGCGCGCGCCTCGCCACTGACATCTGGCTCCCGGCGCGCGATGGCAAGCCGGTGGTCGGGAAGTTCCCCGTACTCCTCCTCCGCACCCCGTACGACAAGACGACGCGGGCTCCACAGGCGCCGTACTTCGCCGAACGCGGCTACGTGGTCGCACTGCAGGACATCCGCGGACGCTACAAGTCCGAGGGCGTCTTCGCCAAGGTGCAGCCCAAGGACGCCACCGACGGCTACGACACCATCGAGTGGCTCGACAAGCAGTCGTATTCCAATGGATCCGTCGGCATGTGGGGCACGTCATTCGATGCGCACATGCAGGCTGGCGCGGCGGCGCTCCATCCGCGCGCACTCAAGACCACCGTCATCAACATGGGCGGCATGGCCAACGCCTGGGATCATGGCGTGCGCTATCGCGGCACCTACGAGATGGGACGGCAGCTCACGTGGGCCTGGTCGCAGATGCTGGCCGACGCACGTTCCGAGTCGGTGAAGAAGCTGCTGGAGCAGGAGAAGGTCGAGGACTGGTACGGCGTGCAGCCCATGCGACGTGGCCTCAACCCCCTGTCGGCCGCGCCCGAGTTCGAGGGCTGGTACATGGACTTCTTCGAACACGCCGACTACGACGCGTTCTGGAAGGACCCGATGATGGCGTGGGATGAGCACTACGCCGAGACGGCCGACATTCCCATGCTCCACATCGGCGGCTGGTACGACATCTTCCTCGCCGGCACGTTCCGGAACTTCGCCGAACTGGGCAAGCTCAAGAAGGCACCGCAACGCGTGCTCGTGGGCCCGTGGACGCACAGCGGCAACCGTCGCCCCTACGCCGGTGACGTGTCATTCGGTGACAGCGCTACCATCGCCGACTTCCCCACCGAGTTCCACCTGCGCTGGTTCGACCATTTCCTCAGGGGGAAGGCGACCGGCGTGGAGAACGAAGCGGCGGTCCGCCTCTTTGTTATGGGCACGGGCGACGGCCACAAGGACGCCGACGGCCGGCTCTTCCACGGCGGATACTGGCGCGACGCTGCCACCTGGCCGCTGCCCGGCACACGCCTGATGCCGTATTACTTTCACGCCGACGGTTCGCTCTCCACGCGCAAGCCGACGGCGGTCAAGTCGTCCACCACTTACACGTTCGACCCACGCCACCCCGTCCCCACCATCGGTGGTGGCGCGTCGGCGCGCCTCAAGGACGGCGCGTACGACCAGCGCGAGGGCCCGCGCTTTCCGCCGTCGCAGCCGCCCTACCTGCCGCTCCGCGCGCGCGCCGACGTCGTCGTCTTCCAAACCGAACCGCTGGCCGAGGACGTCACCATCATCGGGCCCATCAAGGTCGTGCTGCACGCGTCGGCCACGACCGTCGACGCCGATTTCACCGCCAAGCTCGTCGACGTGTATCCCAACAGTGAGACGTGGCCGGGCGGCTTTGACCTCAACCTCACCGACGCCATCGTGCGCGGCCGGTATCGCGCCACGCGCGACCACGCTGTCCTGCTGACGCCGGGACGCACCTATCCATTCACCATCGAGCCGTTCCCCACCGCCAACGTGTTCAAGAAGGGGCATCGCATCCGTGTCGACATCTCCAGCAGCAACTTTCCTCGCTTCGACGTGAACCCCAACACCGGCGAGCCGCTCGGCAAGAACCGGCGAATGGTCAGCACCGACATCACCATCCAGCACAGCGCCACGTATCCGTCGCACGTCGTGCTGCCGCTCGCCCCGGCACGCCCGTGACGCGCGGGCGGAGGTGCATCGCATGCTGACCGCGCTCGCCTTCTCGATGGTGGTCGTGTTCATGCTGTTGATCATGACCAAGCGCCTCTCGGCCCTTACGGCGCTCATCCTGGTGCCCATCGCCTTCGGTATCATCGGCGGCTTCACGAGCGGGCTCGGCGCCATGATGCTCGCCGGCATCACCAAGCTGGCGCCCACCGGCGTGATGCTGATGTTCGCGATCCTGTACTTCGCCATCATGATCGACGCCGGGCTCTTTGACCCGTTCGTGCGCGCCATCGTGCGCGTCGTGCACGGCGACCCGATGAAAATCGTGGTCGGCAGCGCCGTGCTCGCCCTGCTCGTGTCGCTCGACGGCGATGGGTCCACGACCTACATGATCACCACCGCCGCGATGCTGCCGTTGTATCGCCGGCTCGGCATCCGCCCACTCATTCTCGCCTGCGTCACCATGATGGCCGGCGGCGTCATGAACATCCTGCCGTGGGGCGGCCCCACGGCCCGCGTGGCCAGCGCGCTCGCCGTCGATTCGTCCGAGATCTTCGTGCCACTCATTCCCGCGATGGTCGCCGGCGCCCTGTGGACGCTGTACGTCGCCTGGCGGCTCGGCATGCGCGAACGGGTGCGCCTCGCCTCGGCGATCGGGACGCTCACCGACGAGCGCCTGCTCGACGCGGCCACCTCCCACCCGGTGCGCGGTCGCCCGGGACGCCTCTGGTTCAACGCCGCGCTCACCGCTGCGCTCATGACGACGCTTGTCCTTGGCGTGATGCCGCTGCCCGTGCTCTTCATGATCGGCTTCGCCATCGCGCTGCTCCTCAACTTTCCCTCTCTCGAGGAACAGCGGACGCTGCTGGCCACGCACGCCGGCAACGTCCTCGCCGTGGTGGGCATGATCTTCGCAGCCGGCATCTTCACCGGCATCCTCTCAGGCACCAAAATGATCGACGCGATGGCCGACAGCGTCGTCACGATCATCCCGGCGGCACTCGGTCCGTACCTGTCGGTCGTGACGGCGCTGCTCAGCATCCCGTTCACGTTCTTCATCTCCAACGACGCATTCTATTTCGGCGTGCTGCCGATTCTCGCCAAGGCAGGCCACGTGTACGGCATCACGGCAGCCGAGATGGGGCGCGCGTCGCTCATCGGACAGCCGGTGCACCTGCTCAGTCCGCTCGTCCCCTCCACCTACCTGCTGGTGGGGCTCGTGGACGTGCCGTTCGACGAACACCAGCGCTACACCATCAAGTGGGCCTTCCTGACGGCGATGGTGATGCTCGCGGCGGGATTGTTCACCTCGGCGTTTCCGCTGGTGGGGCGGTTGGTGGCGCCGTAGTGAGTGGGCGCGGCCGAACCGGCCGGCGGATAACAGAAACGCCCCACCCCGCGACTTGCCGCGAGGTGGGGCGTTTCACTTCCTGATGCGTACTACTTCGACGCCTTCGCCAGCTCGCCCACCACCGACCCCAGCGCCTTCACGCGACCGGCATCGGCCGCGCCCTTGGCATCGGCATCGAGCTGCGTGGCCAGCTTGCCCAATGCCGCCTGTCGGGCTGCACCGCTCAGCTTCTCCGCCGCATCCAGCTCCTTGGCCACCGCCGCCGTCCGCGCCGCTGCCAGCCCGTTGCCGCGCACCAGCTGGTCGAGGTACGCCCGTGCTACGGCAATGTGCGCCGGCCACGTGTTCTTCATCTGGTTCTGCGGGTTGTTCACCTCGTGCTGCACCAGCGCCGCGGCGGCAATCTCGTTGGCCGACAGGAATGCGCTCGGCGTGAGCTCGAGAATGTCGAGGCCGCGCGCAATCTCCGTGCTCCAGATGTAGCCGTTGTGCCAGTACGCCGACCACGAGCCGCCGATGTGCAGCGTGTCGGCG
>CAYHCW010000340.1:0-3854 GCA_964355025.1 uncultured Gemmatimonas sp.
ACCCGCGACATCAAGCTTGGAAGGCTTGCGCTCTACCAGCTGAGCTACTCCCGCGAGTCCTCCGTCCAGCCGTTCCTGCATCCTTCCTTCACCGACATCACTCAGTGGTGGGGGAAGGATTCGAACCTTCGAAGGCATACGCCGGCAGATTTACAGTCTGCTCCCGTTGGCCACTTGGGTACCCCACCGGTTTGTTCCCCCGCACTCCCCCACATCCCCGCGTGACCTGCAACCAACAGAGCTGACGGCGAGAGTCGAACTCGCAACCGCTTGATTACAAATCAAGTGCTCTGCCAGTTGAGCTACGTCAGCGACTGGCTGTTTTTCGACAGACTCGGAGAATACTCACCTCGCTGGCGAGTGTCAAGCCGTTGCAATTGTTGGCTTTAGAGGGCCTCCGGACACGGCCCTAGCGCAGCTTCTTCCAGCGCGCGCCCTGTGGGGTGTCTTCCACCACTATCCCCTTTTCTTCCAACGCCTTGCGAATGGCGTCGGCCGCCGCAAAGTCGCGCCGTGCGCGGGCCGCCTTGCGCGCCGCCAGCTGCGCCTCGACCCACGCCGAGAGCGCGGCATCCACGTGCTCATGGTCCGGCACGATGTCCAGCACGCCGTTGGCCCGCGCAAACGCCGCCCGCGCCTCCACCAGCGCGCCCTCGTCGCTGCCCCGCTTGTCGAACTCGGCGTTGGCCTGGTTGATGAATACGAACAGCGCCGCCTGCGCGCGCGGGGCGTTCAGGTCATCAAACAGCGCGGCGTCGAACTCCGCGCGGAAGGCCCGCGCCGACTCGGCCAGCGCCGCCGTCCCGGCGAGCGCCGACTCCAGGCGCGCCGCAAAATCCCCGACGCGGCGCACGGCCTCGATGCTCCCCTCGAGTGCGGCGCCCGACAGGTTGAGCTGCTTGCGATAATGCGTGGAAAAGACGAAGTGCCGCAGGGCGGCGGCGCTGACCTGCTGGTCGCGCAGGTCCTGCACCGACTGCACGTTGCCCACGCGCTTGGCCATCTTGGCGCCGTCGGTGAGCAGGAACTCGCCGTGGCACCAGAAGCGCGCAAACGGCTTGCCGGTGGCCGCTTCGCTCTGGGCGATCTCATCCTCGTGATGCGGGAACTGCAGGTCGATGCCGCCGGTGTGAATGTCGAACGTCTCGCCCAGGATGCTCATCGCCATCGCCGAGCACTCGAGATGCCAGCCGGGGCGCCCGCGCCCCCACGGCGACTCCCACGCCGCGCCGCACCGCTCGTCGTCGGGCGTGGCCGCCTTCCACAGGGCGAAGTCCTGCGCGTTTTCCTTGGCGTAGTCGTCCTGCTGCACGCGCGCGCCGATCTTCAGCTCGCGGGTGTCGAGCCGCGACAGGCGGCCGTAGCCGGGGAACTTGTCGATGGCAAAGTACACCGAGCCATCCTCGGCCTTGTACGCCACGCCCTTCTGCTCGAGGCGGCGCACCAGGTCGATCATCTCCACAATGAAGTCGGTGGCCCGCGGGTAATGCTCGGCCGCCTCGATGCGCAGGTACTTGCGGTCGGCCTCGAACGTGCCGATCACCGGATCGGTGACCTCGCGGATCGACTTCCCCTGCTCGGTGGCGCGCTTGATGATCTTGTCGTCGACGTCCGTCAGGTTCATCACCTGGTTCACGCGCCAGCCGGCCAGGCGCAGCGCGCGGCGCAGGAGGTCCGCAAACAGGAACGTGCGAAAGTTCCCGAGATGCGCGGGATTGTACACCGTGGGACCGCACGCGTAGGTGCGCACGGTCTCGCCGTCGGCCGGGACAAACGGCTCGATGGCGCGCGACAGCGAATTGTAGAGACGGAACTCCGGCATGCCCTAAAGCTAGCCGGGCGCCGGGGGAACCGTCCACCGGCCCGGCGGTTCGGTGACCACGCGCGAGCGCAGCACGCGGATGCCCTCGGTGCGGCAGAGCGCCAGGACTTCTTCGGCGGAACGGTCGGCCAGGGAGACCCGCACCGCCCCGTCCCGGCGGCACGCAGCGGCGACGTACTGGCGCCACCGCGCCGCCGCCGTGCGCGGGGCGCCGACGGCCAGCTCGAGCGACGTGTGCGGCGCGGCATGGCGCGGATCGATCCAGGCGACCACGCGGCCCGAGCGCAGCAACGCGGCGCGATGCGCCACGCCGCTGAGCACCCCGAGGTCGGCCGCGCTCACGAGCACCCCCACGCCGCTGGCCGCGACGATGTGCAGCACCCGACGCAGCTCGCGCCGGGCCGCCGGGTCGAGCCCGTCAAGCAACCCATCGAGCACCAGCAGGTCCGGCGCGTCCTGCATCGCGGCCGCCAGCGCCACCACGCGCCGCTCGGCGAGCGACAGCTCGCCCACGCGCGCGTCGAGCCGGCGCTGCAGGTCAAGCCGTACCGGCCAGAGGTCTTCGGCTACGCGTCGCGGCGCCTCGCGCAGGTCGCGCTGCACGAGGGCGAAGCGCAGCGCCTCGCGGACAGTCAGGAACCCGTGCAGGGCCACGTCGGCAGGCACGAACGCCGAGAAGTGGCGCGGATACTGCGCCACGCCACGCCACTGCACCGCCCCGACGTCGGCGTGCAGCAGTCCGGCCGCGACCCGCAGCAGCGTGGTCTTGCCCGACCCGCCGGCGCCGGCCACCCCGACGATTTCACCGGCGCCCACTTCGGCGCTGACCGCGTCGAGCGCCACCGCCGGCGCGCGCGCGCCGTGCAGGCCGGCACCAAAGGTCTTGCCTACGTCAATGAGCGACAGAACGGATTGGGACACGGGCACGCTCCGGTGGAGACGCGCCGAGTGTGCACCCTCGTTGTCAGCCGAACGTCACCAAAGCGGTGCGGAGTGGTTCGAATCCTCGCAATCGCTGCTGCGGCAACTGCGACGGAAACGGCAACGGCAACTGCGGAACTCCCGATCACGCGGATAACTGCCGATAACGTCCGATTACTGCATGATGGGCCGTCGTTGCCCCGTTGCTGTCATCGGCAGTGATCGGCCGTTATCCGTGAAATCGGGAGTATTGCAGTAAGCGCCCGCGCAGCGGCGGAACCGCGCCGCAACTCACGCGCTCGGCGCCGACTCCGCCCCGTAGCCGCGCTCGACGAGCAGCTTGCGCACCACCACCAGCAACACCGAGAGCCCCGGCACCGCGACAAGCAGCCCCATCGGACCCAGCAGCTTGCCGCAGATGAGCACACTCATGATGGTCAGCACGGGCGGCAGGCTTGCGTGCTTGTGCATGATGAGCGGGTTGACGACGTTGTTCTCGATGAAGTGGATCACGAAGCCGAGCGCCACCACGAGCAGGGCGCGGGTGCCGTCGCCGTCGACGAGCACGAAGAGCGCCGGCAGCAGCGACGACACGAGTGTGCCGAAGAACGGCACCAGCGCCACCACGCCGGTGAAGATGCCGAACGTCAGCCAATACGGCACGCCGAGCAGCCAGAGGCCGAGCGCCGTGAGGACGCCGAGCACGAGCATCGCCAGCAGCTGTGCAAAGGTCCACGCGCGCAACGCCAGGGTGGCTGCGGCAATCACGTCGCGCGCCGACGCGCGATGGCGCGGCGGGATGAGCGTGACGAAGAGGTCCTGGTAGATGTCGGGGCGCAGGGCGAGGTAGAGCGCCATCACCATGATCGACACCACATTGATGAGGCCGTGCAGCACGCTGAAGACGCGCGGCACCACCTCGCCGGCAAATCCCTGCACCTCCTCGAGCGCCAGCTGCACCAGTTGGTGCTCGCCCGGGCGCACCCAGCTGCCCGACCCCGGAATGCGCGAGATGAGCGCCTCGAGCTGCGCCTCCCACGCGGGCACATAGCGCGGAAGCACGCTGATCAACTCCTGCGTCTGCGCCACCACCGGCCCCACGAGCAGCGAA
>CAYHCW010000341.1:0-3846 GCA_964355025.1 uncultured Gemmatimonas sp.
GCGCAGGGGCCGGCCGACAAGGTCACGGAGGAACTCGCCGAGGTGGCCGAGCTCATTGCGCGGGACGGGCACGAGTATCCCACGCACGGCGTGCCGAGCGGCGATCCACGCCACGAGGCGCTCGAGGGGGAACTGGGTGACCTGCTGTTCGCGGTGGTGAACCTGTGCCGCAAGTGCGGCACGCATCCGGCGCTCGCACTCGACAAGGCCAATGCCAAGTTCCAGCGGCGGTTCGAGGGGATCGAGCGGCTGGCGGCGGAGCGTGGCATCGACGTGAAGACGGCTGGGCTCGGGCCCCTCGACGCGTTGTGGGACGAGGTGAAGCGCGGGGAGTAGCCGTCTCGCCTACGGAATGCGCGGCGGTGCGCCGCGCGGAATCAGTCCCGGCTTGCGGACCTTCACATCGAGCGGCGACTGGTCGAGATCGCAGCGGGCGGAGACCAGCTGGAAGTCGATGTCCACTCCGGCGCCCATCTCGGGGCGGACGTAGACTGATTGGCTGGTGTAGTCGTAGCGGCGGGCCGACACCGCCTTCGAACCGACGCCGACCCCGTCGAAGCGAAAGGTCCCCGCGGAATCGCTGGTCGTGCGGTAGCCGCCGGGGCGAAGATCCACCGTGGCGCCACCAAGCGCCTCACCGGTGGTGGCGTCGCGCACCATGCCCATCACGACACCGGGGAGACTGTCCATCCGCTCCACGCGCGCCGGCAGGCTGGAGCGTTGGCCCCGGCTGGTGATGCCGGACGCGCAGGTGCCCGGGTCCACGTGGAGCGCGGCGCACGCCGTGCAGGCCACGACGAGCGCGACGGCTGACACCGTGCGCCACCACACGCTATGAAACTCGAGCAGTTGGCATGACGCCTCCCGGCTGGCGGACAGGAACGAACCCCCGTACCCGCGCCGGAGGTTCAGGTTCCGTGGCACGCGTCAGCCTATCGCCCGGTCAACCGGCTCTGCGCCTCGCTGATGACGTCCTTGTAGGTGTTCAGCACACGGTCCCACGGCCCGAAATTCTCGTCTTCCTTGACGGAGACGCCGGGCGCCTTGTTGGCCTCGCTGACGATCTTGATCGTATACCGAAGCGGCGAGTCGCTCATGCGCTTCACGATGATGCGCGAGCGGATCACGACCTCGTTGTTCTCCCCCCACGACTTGATGGCCCAGGCCGTGCGCAGGTACCCCGTCTGGCTGTCCGAGTTCTCGAGCACGTCGAAGTAGGTGAGGACGATGGACGAGAGCAGCCGCCACGCCTGGTCTTCCTTGAAGCTGGCGCCGACCTCGAGCGTCACGTTCACGTTGGCCTGGTCACTGGCCACCGACGCGGCGTACGAATCGTCCGGCTTGAGTGTCACGTTGTCGGCCATCGGCGGCGCGGGATAGTTGCTCTGCACGCAGTACTCGCGGCGGTACGTCAGGAACGCCGCCTGCGTCACCTTGACGCTCACACAGCTGCTGTCGGGCACCTGCACGGCGAACGCGCCAACGCCCGCCTGCTTGTTGTTGACGAAGATCCGCGCGCCGTCCGGCGCCGTGACGTTGACGACGCGTCCGCTCAGCACCAGGCGATCGGCAATCGGGGGCTCGGGGAGTCCGTCCTTGTTGCACCAGTCGCGCGTCACGGGAATCCACCCGGTCTTCTGCGCGATGAGGGTGCCGCACGTTCCGCGCTTGATCACGAACTCGCCGTCCGTGTCGCCGATCTTGGTGTCGTTGCTCACGAGTTCCGTGCCATTGGGCGAGGCCGTGACGAGCACCCGGCGGTCCACCAGCTCGATGCGGTCGAGCGTCGGCGGCATATCCCCGCCCTTCTCCCAGCGATAGATGCGCTTGGCAGTGGCAAAGCCGCGCTTGGTCACCTCGATCGTCGTCGTCTGGCCTTCGGTGACCTCGACCTCGAGGCTGCGCTGGCCCTTGACCTCGCCGTTTACCAGGATGGTGGCATCGTACGGCAGCGTGGTGAGCTGCACGACGCGCTTGGTCAGGGCGATGGTGAAGGTCTTGTCCTTGTAGTCGGCGTCCCTGGGAAAACTGCGCCGGACGTCGCGGAATCCTTCCTGCCGCACGACGACGGTGTTGGGATCGCCCTTTTCGAGCTTGAGCTTCGCATTGCCCACCCCGATCGCGACCAGCGAGTTGTCCTGGACCTTCAACCGATAGATGGTGGCCGTCGCCGGATCGGCGACGATGGTGATCGTCGTCGAGAAGAACTGTGCCTGCACGGGCGCGGCAAGCGACATGGAAAGCAGGGCACCGGCAATGAAGAAGCGCATGTGGGGCGTCCGAAGAGGGGACTGAACATCAAACCGGCGGGTCGCGGCCTGCGGCACCGCCACCCGACGACTGCTCGCGAATACTAGGAACCGTCGAGCATGACAGCAAGGGAAACACCGTGTGCGCACGGTCCCACCCGACGGCGAGGCGCCCCCGCGAACGCGCGGTGGCTACCGGTCGCCCTTGAGCCGCATCAACCCTTCCTGCGCCACACTCGCGACCAGTGCGCCGTCGCGCGCATAGATCGCCCCGCGCGTGAAGCCGCGCGCACCCGCCGCCACCGGACTGTCCATCGCATACAGCAGCCACTCGTCGGCGCGGAACGGCCGGTGCATCCAGACCGAGTGGTCGAGTGAGGCCAGTTGCAAGCGCCGGTCGCGGAACGGCACGCCGTGCGGATTGAGCGCCGTGGGCAGCAGCCCGTAGTCGGACGCATACGCCAGCACGGCCTGATGGATGATGCGCTCGTCGGGAAGCGCCGACAGCGCGCGGAACCAGACGTGTCGCGCGGGCTCCCGCACCTCGGCCCGGAACGGGTCGTACGGATCCACCGGGCGAAAGTCGATGGGGCGGTCCTGCGTGAGGAACCCCCGCAGCGGCTCGGGTATCCGGTCGGCCATCTCGCGGATCAGGTCCAGCTCCGGGGCGAGCGACTCGGGCGCCGGCACGTCGGGCATCGCCATCTGGTGCTCGAGGCCGGGCTCGCTGACGTGGAACGATGCGGAGAGGTGAAAGATCGCCTCACCGTGCTGGATGGCCGTGACGCGACGGCTGGTGAAGCTGCCGCCATCGCGGGGGCGATCGACGAAATAGACGATGGGCGCCGCCAGGTCGCCGGCGCGCAGGAAATAGCCGTGCACGGAGTGCGCCTCGCGCTCGACCGGCACCGTGCGCTGCGCCGCAACGAGCGCCTGCGCGAACACCTGCCCGCCGAACACCCGCCCGGTGCCGATATTCCGGTTCTGGCCGCGGTAGATGTTGACCTCGAGGGCCTCGAGGTCCAGCAGGGAGAGCAGGTCGGCGAGCGGTTCACTCACCGTAGGGAATCCAGATGTTCTTCACCTGCACCGCTTCGCGCAGGAAGTGACGTCCCTCGCCCACGGCCGGGTCGGCCCAGTCGAGCTCGGCGCTCGTGCACCACGTGCGCTTCATGTTCGACGCCGATGCCAGCTCCACGGCCTTCACTCCGGCCGACGAGCCGCAGTACCAGACCGCGTCGACGTCGTCGTGCTCGGCGAGCGTCCTCGCCAGCGCATCCTTGGCGCCGGTGATGATGTTCACCACGCCGCCGGGGAGATCGGATGTCTCGAACACCTGGTACAGGTCGGTGGCGGCGAGCGGATGCGCCTCGCTCGGGATCGCGACCACCGTGTTGCCCGTGGCGATGAGCGGCGCGACGACGCTGACGAAGCCAAGCAGCGGCGAGGCCTCCGGTGCGGCCGCGCCCACGACACCGATGGGTTCGTGCATGGCAAGCGCCACGCCGCGAATGGGCACGTTGTGCACGGCGCCGTCCCACTTGTCGGCCCACGCCGCATAGGTGAAGAGCCGTCGCACCGTCGCATCGACCTCGTG
>CAYHCW010000342.1:0-1606 GCA_964355025.1 uncultured Gemmatimonas sp.
GTGCACCTGCGACCGGAACTGCTGCGCGGCGAAGAGGACGAGCCCCAGATAGCGCCCCCGCTCCGCGATGTCGAGCAGCATCTTCCGCACGTACGTGTCGGGGCCGTCGCTGGGCGCGTACTTGTTGAGCTCGTCCACAAAGACGACCACGTGGTCGACGCCCAGCGTGCGGCGCTCCAGCTGTTCGCGCAGCTGCGACACGACGCGCGCAAAGATCAGGTCCTGCGCGTCCTCCTCGCTGGACGCGACGTCAATGACATAGACCGCGCGATCGCGGAAAGCGCCGAACGGCAGGTCGTTGGCGGTGCCGTCGTCGGTGACGAGTCCGCGGCAGCGTGTGGAGATGTTGGTGAGCCGGTTGCGCACCTTGCGGATGGTGGCCACGTGATGCGTGCGCCAGCTCTCCAGATTGCGCCCTTCCATGGCGCGCAGGACGTCACGGAACCACTGCTCGAGATCCGTGAACGAACGCACCGTGTGCGCACGCTCGAGGATGCTGTCCGTGAACTCGTTGTTCACCACGCGCTCGCGAATGAAGTCGATGAGCGCGTCGGCCTTGGCGTCCACGTCATCCTTGTTGAGCAGGACCTCGGCGTACTGCAGCACCTCGTTCAGCCCCCACGACAGCGGGCGCACGTTGTGCGACAGCGCCTCGTTGGACCGCAGCGTGGCCAGCGAGTAGCCGCGGGCGGTGTACGGCGCAAAGTACTCGACATCCCTGAACGGCTCGGCCGGCACGCCGACGGCCTCGTACAGCGCGCGGTCGGCGTCGTCGAGACGCGTCGCCGGCTGGTCGAGGAAGCAGAGATCAGGCCCCTTCACGTTGAAGCAGACGGCCGCCACGCTCCCCTTCTGCTCCGGGAAGTGTGCGAAGATCGACGAGAGCAGCCACTCGACGGCGCTGGTCTTGGTGGCAAGTCCCGAAACGCCCGAGATGTTGAGGTGGGCCGCCTCGGGGCCGAGCAGGAAATCGGCGTCGAGGTAGACCGCGCTCTGCATGACGCCCGACCGGTAGATGCCGATGGGGATGCCGGTGTTCTGTCCATCCTTGAGGTAGCCGTCCATGCGCAGGGCCACCTGCACGTCTTCGTCGGTGGCCAGGTGCACGACGCCCATCGGCACCGGCTGGAGCGGCTCGTCCGGGACGTGGCGCAGCGAGTGCGCCGTGTACAGCCGGATCTCGGTGCGGTCGGTGGGGGCGCGCACCGCGCTCGCCGGGTCGCCGTCGGCGCCGATGACGTCGTGCAGCGGGGTCTGCAAATCAGTATACGAGAACCCTTCGACGACGACGCCGTAGACCGTCTGCAGTTGGCCGTTGGCGGTGGGCGGTCCCTCGACGCGCACGATGGTCCCGATACCGACTGGTGAACCAAGGGCGGTCCAGAAATGGAACTCGTGCGGGGTGTTGGGCTTTCGTTCAGTTGCGACGACGCGGCCGATGGACACGGATGATTCGGGATGAGGAATGCGGATTTCGATTCAGGATCGCGATTGTACGATCGCGATTCGCGATTGGCTACCGCGTCACCGACCGCAAGTACTCCTCCGTCAACCTAACGCCGTACGCCATGGCGCCCCACCGCGGGTCGGGCAGCGACACCGGCGA
>CAYHCW010000342.1:1706-3845 GCA_964355025.1 uncultured Gemmatimonas sp.
GCGAGCGCCGAGTGCGCGGCGCTGCCGGCCGCCGCGATGCCGCCGTCCACGAACAACGGGCCGTCACCCTCGGCGCACCACAACTCGGCGCACGCGGTCTCGGACACCTCGCGACGGCGCTGCACCGCGCTCAGGGCGCGCGCGGTGAGCTCCTGCGGATGCCACGGTCCCGCTTCGGCAGCGTCCAGTGTGTCGCGTACGGCACAGCCCTCAGCCAGCGCACTCCACGCCGCCTCGCCCAAGGCGGCGCGCGGCACGAAAAGCGCTCGTTCCACGCGCGTAGCATCTGGTCGCCAGGTGGCGAGCGTGCGGCCGACGCGCCGGCGCACCGTTGCCGCCACCGTACCGTGCACCAGCGGGATGCCGCCCGGCCAGTGCGCCAGCACCCGACTCTCCTGGATGCCGTCGAGAAAGGCCGCCACACCCACGGTGGGGTCGCCCTCGACGCGGCGCACGCGCACCGCATCGCCCTCCAGCGGTTCGGCACGTTGCAGCCGCGGCGGCTCGGCGACGGCCGGACGCGTTTCGAGCGTCGCCGCCGGTTGCGCCATGGCCGCGCCCGCCGAGCGCAGCGCACGGAGGGCGTCGCGCACGCTTGCGGCCCCCTCGGGCGGGGGGTACGTTGGCGCCATGCGACGTTCCGCGATCATCCTGAGCATCCTAGCCCTAACGGCGGGATGCGACAAGGCGAAGAAGTCGTCCGATCAGGACCTGCCTCCTTCGTTTGACGTCTCCACCAAGCCGACCCTCGTCTTTCAGGCGTTCGGCACGATGGACTCCACGCGGCTCGTGCCGATCGCCGCGATCATTGACGGGCAGGTGAAGGCCATCGACCTGCCGAGTGCCGACTGGCGCCGGCTGGACAGCTTGTACTTCCAGGCCGGCACCGAGTACCCCGTGTACCGCGACGGACAGCCGGCGGGCAGCGTCAAGGTGACGCGCCGGATGTGGGAATCGGACAGCGAGCCGCTGTACGAGCTTCCCGGATGTCGGGACGTCCGCCCGATGGCGGCCGTGACGCTCACCACGACGGGGCCGCTCGATCCCGCGTTCGAGTTCCTCTCGCTCAGCGTACCGCACCCGAGCGCGCCGCTCGGCGCGGCTGCACCGCGCGGCTTCGCAGCGGAGGTTCGCGCCCTCGCGCTGACTGCGTTGCGCGCCGAGCAGCTCGACTCGGCAGACATCGACACCGCGTGGTTCAGCGCGCGGGCCATTCACGTGGCGGCGGGGGCGAAACCCACGCTCGTGGCCAGCCAGGTGAATGCGAACGGTGGCGATGAGGGTCCGGGCGCCGGTCATACGACGCATTTTCTCGTGCTCGGGGACGATGCCGACGGCCAGGGGTACCAGGTGACGTACCGGCACCTCGAGAGCGGCGACGTGAAGACGGTCGAGTTCCAGCGGTTGCTCGACCACCTCGACATCACGGGCGACGGCACCAACGAGGTCTTCCTGGAGTCGTGGCGCTACGCCAGCGACAATGACCTCGTGGTGCTGTCGCGCTCGAGCGGCAAATGGCACGAGCTGCTGCGCGTGAAGCAGCAGTGGTGTGTTGGGAAGAGATGACGACAGAGTACGACAGAAAACGACAGAAAACGACAGAGTACGACAGAGGGTGGCTGCCAGTCTCGGCGCCACCCTCTCTGTCGTACTCTGTCGTTTTCTGTCGTACTCTGTCTCACTCTACCCCAATATCCCACGCCTGCTCCAGATCCTGCTTGGAGTACGCCCGGAACGCCGTCAGCGTCGTCGTCCGCTGCAGTCCCGGCACCTTGGGGAACTCCTCGGTCACCACGTGGGCGATGTCGTCAAACTCCGCCACCTTGATGATGCAGACGAGGTCCCACTCGCCCGACACCGAATAGACGTCGGTGACGCCGTCGATGCCCGCGAGCGCGGCGGCGCACTTGGGAATGAGCTGCGGCTCGGCCTTCACCAGAACGATGGTCGTGATCATGTCAACACCAGTGCAGAGGAAGGGGCACCGACCTGCCTTCGCCGAAGCTAATGCGCCGGCGCCGCGTCGTCACGCGGTCCACCGGCGCACGATGGCGTGCATCGCCGCCTCGACGTCCTTGCGGGCCGCCGCATACGACACGCGCACCCATTCGGGAGTACCGAACGCCGCGCCGGGGACGA
>CAYHCW010000343.1:0-3839 GCA_964355025.1 uncultured Gemmatimonas sp.
AAGAACGGGCGCGTACGATTCGCGGCGATGAAGTCGAGCGCGCGTTGCGTGTAGCGTTGCGTGAGCGTCGCCTGCACGACGGGATACTCGACGACTTTCTCGCCGTCGATGAGCTGCACGGGGCGCATGTCGTTGCTGTAAAGAATGCCAAAATACGAATCGAAGCCGCGCCGCGTGGGCCAGGATTCGACGCGGCGGTGGCCCAAATGCCACTTGCCGACCATGCCGGTGGCGTAGTCGCGATCGCGGAGCGACTGCGGCAGGAGCGTTTCGGCGGGGGCGAGCGCGAGTTCGTCGACCGCCGGTGTGCCATCGGGCGTCGGGTTGCCGAACAAACTGTGGCGCGAGGGGTAGCGACCGGTGAGAAGCGAGGCCCGCGCCGGTGCGCAATACGGCGTGGGCGCGTAGAACTGCGTGAACCGCGCGCCCTCTGCCGCCAGTCGGTCGAGCGCGGGCGTGTGGGGCCGCGGATTTCCGTAGCAGCCGAGGTCGCCGAAGCCGAGATCGTCGGCGAGGATGAGAATGAAGTTGGGCGTCGGCGGGGATGCAGCCCGGGCGACGGGGGCGCCAGCGACAAGCCCGAATATGACGCAACGCAGGAGTCGGGTGGCTTTCATATCTGTTTGGCCGCCTCCGCCTTCTTTTTCGACCCGCTCGTGGTCTCGACGGCGGGCCGGTTGATCGTGGGCAGCCAGCGCGCATGCGCGGCGTTGCCGGCGGCGAACTGGCGATCGCCGGCGACGATGAGCACGATGTTGGGTGGGCGAGGCGCAGTGGTGGCCTGGGACCAAGCGGCGGCGGGAGAGCCGACGAGCAGTGGAGAGGGGAGGCTGAGGAGCGGACGCTGGCTGGGGCAAAATACACGCATGGGATGTGGAGGAAAAGGCATTGGGGCCGGGCGGAGATTATGCCGCGAACCATGCGAAATTGGACACAAAGCGTAGCACACGCGAACCGGTGTCAAGCGGGGTGGCCGATGGCCCAATCTGTTTCCCATCTTGCGGGTGCTCGCCGACCGCAAACCGCGTCCCGCCCGCTTTCTGGTGCTCGGCAGCGCTTCGCCCGAACTGCTGCGGCAGTCGTCCGAGACGCTCGCCGGCCGCATCGCTTTCATCGATCTGGCCGGATTCACTTTGCGCGAGGCCGGGGCGGAGAAGGCCGGCCGGCTCTGGCAGCGCGGCGGTTTTCCGCGTTCGTTTCTGGCCGGCCGCGAAGCGCTCAGTGTCACCTGGCGCGACGATTTCGTGCGCACGTTTGTCGAGCGCGATCTCGGGCAGCTTGGCTTCAACCTCCCGGCCGCATCCATGCGTCGTTTCTGGACCATGCTCGCCCATTATCACGGTCAGACGTGGAACGCCTCCGAGATCGGCCGCTCCCTAGGCGTGAGCGATCAGACGACCCGCTCCTACCTCGACGCGCTCACCGGGGCGCTATTTGTGCGCCAGCTTCCGCCGTGGTTCGAAAACCTCGGCAAACGCCAGACCAAGGCGCCCAAAATCTACATCCGCGACAGCGGCCTCTTCCACACCCTCATGGGCTTGCCCGACCGGCGCACCCTGCTGGCTCATCCCAAACTCGGCGCCTCTTGGGAGGGGTTTGCCATCGAGCAAATCATCGCCCGCTTTCCGACTCGCGACACCTACTTCTGGTCCACCCATGCTGGCGCCGAACTCGACTTGTTGATGATGAGTGGCGGCAAACGCATCGGTTTCGAATTCAAATTCAGCGATGCGCCTTCGACCACCAAGTCCATGCGCATCGCGCTGGTCGACCTGAAGCTCGACCATCTCTGGGTCGTTCATCCCGGCCAGCACCGCCATTCCCTTGACGACCGCATCGAGGTGATCGGTCTCGCCGAACTCGCGACGAGTGTCACCCGAATCGCATGACCGGGCAGGCGATCGAAGCCTTGCAGGCAGTGCGGGCCGAAGCCGTTTTCCGCGGGGCACCAACCACGGGGTCACACCAACCACGGGGTCACGTCCAAATGGCGCTTAGATAAGCCGTAAAACTTTCTTGTTCAGAGGCCTGCGGCGCTTTGTATCGGGAAACCGGGCACGCATGATCTGACGAGAGAGGCGACGCATCTCCGCCAGGAGCTTCTTGACGCGGTGATGCTCCACAATGGCCTTCTCCAGCCAGTCGGCCTGTTCCTCAGAGAGCGCGAGGCTGACGGTTTTGGCTTTCACCTTGGTGGACCAGGTGAAGCGGGTGCCCGATTGCCCGGCCGGCCGGCGGTAGACGGAACCATTGCTGAGGTAGCCGATCCCAGCGAGTTGCTGGCGAAGTTCGGCATAGCGGGCTTCCAGTTGGGCGAGGCGCGGCGGTCGCATGGCCTGATTTAGTGGCAGTAAAGGCTCGCCTGGTCAAGTCTAGGCCGTTACTATACGGCCTATGGCGAACCTTACCCCGTATTTTCCCCAACTGCGCGCCCAATGCGCCCCGCTGGGCGTCTCGCTGCGGCGCGCGGGCCAGGCTACCGATTCGCTCAGCGGCCTGGCGGCTCTGTTCGGCGGGTATTTTACCGGGCTGCTCGTACCGGCCAAGACCGGGGCTGGGAGCCGGCAACGCGAGTTGCCCCGCGTCGCGGTGTTCTGGGCTTTTCTCGGCCAAGTGCTTTTGCGCGGGGCCACTTGCCGGTGGGCTTTGATGCGCTTGCAGGCCGACGCCGTGGCCCGGGGGCACGAGCCGCCGGACGACAATACCAGCGCCTACTGCCAGGCCCGCAAGGTTCTGTCCCTCTTTTGGCTGCAGACTTTGTTCGCCGCCTTGAATCGGTGGTTTGAACCGCGGACCAAGGCCCAGTGGTGGGGGCGGGTCGTGCGCCTGATTGATGCGACCGGTTTCTCCATGCCAGACACCGAGGAGAATCGCCGACGCTGGCCCTATGCGGGCCGGCAGAAACCGGGCTGCGGCTTTCCCACCGGTAAACTCGTCGGCCTGTTTTGCCTCCACACCGGCCGGCTGATCGCGTGGGTCGAGGCCTCTTGGAAGACCCACGACGTGAAGCTCGCTCGCCGCCTGCTGGCGACGTTGCGTTCCGGGGAGGTGTTGGTCGCCGACCGCGCCTACTGCGGCTGGCTCTTTCTCGTCCAACTTCTGACCCAGAAGGTCGACTTCGTCATCCGGCTGCATCAGGCCCGCCACGTCCGTCCCGGCCGCGCGCGCTCGTGGCTGGAAACCTGGCTCAAGCCGACGCGCCCACCTGGGATGTCGCGCCGCGCCTGGAAAAAACAGCCGCCCTCCCTGCTGGTCCGGCTCGTGCGCTTTCAGGTGCAGGCCCGCGGTTTCCGCCCGCACCACGTGATCGTGGTCACTTCGCTGCTCGACGCCAAGGCCTTCCCCGACTCCGCCATTGCGGCCCTCTACGCCCGGCGTTGGCAGGTCGAACTCCATTTTCGCCAGATCAAAACAAACCTCGCGCTCGACGTCTTGCGCGGCCTCTCGCCCGCTACAATCGAACGCGAACTGTGGATGCACGCCATCACCTACAACCTCATCCGCGCTTTGCTCTTGGACGCGGCTACCACGCACGCCGTCCCCTTGGAACGTCTCAGCTTCAAGGGCGCGCTCGACGCCTTGCACGCCTGGGCCGACCGGGCTTTCCACTCCGGCCGCCATCGTCGTCTGGCCCGGCGCACCCTGCTTGCCCGCATTGCCAACGATCAGGTGCCCCTGCGCCCCGACCGCCATGAACCCCGCGCGCGCAAACGCCGACCAAAAGCCTACCAATTGCTTAACCGCCCCCGTCGCCTTATGCGCGTATCCGCTTCTCGGCGACTGCGATGACCCCGGCACGCCAGCTTCACTCGTGGCTTATCTTAGCGCCATTCGGGTCA
>CAYHCW010000344.1:0-3814 GCA_964355025.1 uncultured Gemmatimonas sp.
GTCGAGTAGTACACCATTCGACTTTCGCCCACCCGAGCCCCCCCCGATGGACGCGAACATCCGCAGCCTGCACCACGTCACGGCAACCGTCGCCGGCGCGCAGCCCGACCTCGACTTCTATGTCGGCCTCCTCGGCCAGCGGCTGGTGAAGAAGACGGTCAACTTCGACAATCCCGGCGTCTATCACTTCTACTACGGTGACGAACGCGGGACGCCGGGGTCGATCATGACGACCTTCCCGTATGCCGGCAAAGGGGTGCGGCAAGGCACCAAGGGCGTCGGCCAGGTGACGGTGACGTCCTTCTCGGCGCCCGCGGCATCGCTCGGATTCTGGCGCACACGGCTGGCCGACCACGGCGTCGCGTTCATCGACGAGGGGACGGCCTTCGGCGAGGAGGCGATCACCTTTGACGATCCCTCCGGGCTGACCATTCGCATCGTGGGCACGGCCGCCGATGCGCGCGCGGCGTGGACGGGAGCGGGCGTGCCGGCAGAGCACGCCATTCGTGGCATTCACAGCGGGTCGCTGCTCGTGCGCGATCCTGCCGCGACCATCGCCCTCGTCTCGGACATCCTCGACGGCGCGGTGATCGGCGAAACGGCGCGCATTACGCGCATCGGGATCAACGGCAGTGCGCCGGGTCAGCTGCTCGAGATCATCCAGGCGTCCGGTGAGCCGGGCGCGGTAAACGGTGTTGGCACGGTGCACCACATCGCCTTTGCCGCCGCCGACGACGCGCAGCAGCTCGCGGTGCAGGCGGAAATTCGACGCCGCGGCATGCACGTCACCGACGTGCTCGATCGCCAGTACTTCCACTCGATCTACTTTCGCGAGCCCAACGGCGTGCTGTTCGAGGTGGCCACCAACCCGCCGGGTTTTGCCGTCGACGAGGAGGTGTCGCAGCTCGGGCGCGCACTCAAGCTCCCGCCGTGGGAAGAGCCGCGACGCGCGGCCATCGAGAGCGCGCTGCCGGCGGTGACGTACTGATGCCGGGCGCGGTTGCGCCCCACGCGGGACAGCCGGTGGTCACGCTCGGCGCGCCCCTCGGCGAGGGACGCGTGGTGGTCATCGCCGTGCACGGTCGCGGCGCGAGCCCCGCGAACATCCTCGACCTCGCGCCGGCCATTGGCAACGCGCAGGTGACATTCCTGGCGCCGGCTGCCCTCGGTGGCACGTGGTACCCCAAGGGCTTCATGGCGCCCATCGCGGAGAATGAGCCCGGCATCACGTCGGCCATCTCGGTGGTGCACGCGCTCATCGATGATGCCGTGGCGCGCGGCGTACCCACGGAGCGCATCGTGCTGATGGGGTTTTCGCAGGGAGCGTGCCTGGTGTCGACGGCGGCGCAGCGGCGGCCGGCGCGCTTCGGCGGAGTGCTCGTCTATTCCGGCGGCCTCATCGGTCCGCCGGGCACCGTGTGGAGCGCCGAGGGCGACTTTGCCGGCACGCCGGTCTTTCTCGGATGCAGCGACGTCGACGGGCACATCCCCGCCGAGCGCGTGCGCGCGAGCGCCGCGCACCTGGAGGCGATGGGCGCGGCCGTGACGCTGCGGCTGTACGCGGGCATGGGACACACCATCAACGACGACGAGGTCGCGGTTGGGCGCGACCTGCTGGCGAAACTGGCAGTGGGCTGAGGCACCTGTTCTGGCGCCACAACGCGGAACGATCCAACTTGTCCTGATGAGCCTTTTCCGTAATTTCATGAAGCCGGCGATGGTGGCGCTCATCCTTGGCACCGCCGCCTGCGGACGCGACACGGTGTCTCCAGAGCGCGCCGTTCTCGTGCCCGCGCAGCCGTCGCGCGACCGCGAGGAAGCCGGGCCGCTCTCGGGCAGCAGCACCACGTTTGAGGCATTTGCCCTCGGCGCGATCGACGGGCAGTACGACTGGCAGTCCAAGGGCGGCCTGGTGCTTCCGGTGGCTGGTGTGCCGTGCGCAGCCTACGACCACGCGATCGCCAACTACCCGGCCGTCGTTCCCGTGCCGTTCCGCGACCGGTCCTTTGGCCAGCAGAGTTTGCGCATTTCCAACGCGGTGACCTCGGGCTGCTACTCGGACCAGACATTCTCGAGTCGCACGGCCAACGTCGCCGGTCAGGCCGGAGCGCGCTCCCTGAGCGCTGACGGCACGATCGATTTCGCGCTGCCCGCCGCAACCCTGCAGAATCACTTCGAGGCGGAGTGGACGCTGATGTCCGCCGTTCCGGATGCCTTGCAGCCTGGCCTCGAGGTCGTGGCGAGTCCCGCGCGAGGCGACGACCTTCGCATGGGCTGGGTGCAGGTGGCAGACCTGCCTGATGGCCTGGCGATCGTGTTCGCCGAATGGTCGAATGCAGCGTCGCTGGCGGCCGCGACCATTGTGCGGTCAACGATTGCCCGCGGACTCGATCGGCGACGTGCGCACACGGTCAGGCTGACCATGGACTTTCTGGACGGGCCCGACAATGACGTCGTGCGCGTGTACGTCGACGGCTCGCTGCGGCGCAACGGCGCGAGCTGGGAGCGCTACTTCGCCCTCAAGGGGACTGCACCGCCGATCGTCAACCGGCTGCTGTTCCGCACCGGCAGCGACCTGCTTCGCGGAGTTCCCGGTGATCCGGCACCGGCGACGCTGGGGCGCGGATTCGTAATCGACAATCTTCGCCAAGCCACGTTCATGGTCGCGACGTCGGCGGACGCCTGCAAGAACGGAGGCTGGCGCACGCTGCGGGATGCGAACGGGGCGTCGTTCGACAACCAGGCTGACTGCGTGAGCTGGGTTCGGCACGCGCAGCGACACGACGACGACGGGCGGTAACTGCCGTACCGCCGTCACGCGACCTTCACACAGGAGTTGCCGTGCATCGCGTCGGAATCCTCGCGCTGTCCGCCCTGTTGCTCAACCATCCGTTGTCTGCCGACGCGCAGCCGTCGGCACCCACGCTCGCCGGAAGCGGCGTGCGGGTGGTGCTCGATCCCGCGCACGGTGGCATCAGGCTGCTGGAGTCGGCGTCCGGCCAGGAAGTGGCGCTGCCCACCGACGCCCCCATCGCGCTCTTCCGGCTCGAGCGTGCGCCGGGGCTTCCGCCGATCGATGCGACGAGCGCCGCGACGTTCTCGTGGTCGCGCCTCACCGGCTCGCGTCCGGGACTCGACCTGGTGTGGACGGGTTTCCCGGATCGGCCCACACTGCGCGTGCACGCGTCGGTCACCGTCGAGAAGGACTCCACCACGGCGTGGCGCATCGAACTCCAGGGGATGACCGGTGCCGGCATCGAGCGCGTGCTCTATCCACGGCTCGGCGGCGTCGGCCTCACCGAGGGCGCGGAGCTCGCCGTTCCGATCTGGATGGGCCAGCGTGCCAAGGACCCGCGCAGCGTGCTGTCGGGTGCCGACGGCAAGGGACGTCGCTTCGAGTGGGGATACCCTGGCACGCTTGCGATGCAGCTCATCGCATTGACGCGCGGCGGCTCCGCCGGGCTCTACGTCGCCACGGACGATTCGCTCGCCTATCGCAAGTCGTTCATTGTCGCCGGTGACCAGCAGGGATTCGGACAGGTGGAGATCGCGCACGTGCTCGCCGACCCGCACATCGCCGAGCGTTACGCGCCAACGTATGCGGTACGCCTGGGTGTCATTCACGGCAGCTGGATGAATGCCGCAGAACGATATCGCGCGTGGGGTGGTCGCCAGCGCTGGGCACGCGAGAGCCGCGTAGCCACGGGCACGGCCACGCCGTGGATGCGCGAGACGGCCGTGTGGGTGTGGAACCGCGGGCGCGCATCACAGGTGCTCGACCCGGCCATCAGGCTGCGCGAAACGGTGGGGCTGC
>CAYHCW010000345.1:0-3813 GCA_964355025.1 uncultured Gemmatimonas sp.
CGAAGCGCAGTTGTTCGTCGGCCAGGCTGACCATCTCGGCTTCGATGTCCACCGGTCCGTCGCCGGTTGAGCCCGGCGAGGTTGGGGTTTCGGGCAGCGCAAAGCCTTGCTGCAAGGCGGTCGCCCGAGCCACGCGATCGGCGATCGAGCGCGTGCGCTGGACGCTGATATCGAGGCTCTCTTTCAACTTGTTGGCTGAGCTGACTCGGCCTATGAGATCGAACGACATCCGGCCTCCGGGACGTGCGGTGTCGTCGATGTACAGGGCAAAGGTTGGGCCAGAAAGGAAGAAGCTGCCGAAAGTCGGCAGCTATCACGAGCGTATCTCTATATTATATAGATAGTTACTTCATATTTGACGCAATATGTTTAGCGAGCGACTTGCTGCGATTCCGAGGGAACGGCGGTCTGTACGGCACTTTCTTCCCGGTTCAATTCACCGAGCGGTGCCGGCAGCGGCAGCACTGAACGAAGCGGTCCGCAGGTGCGACACCTCTGCTGATGAGTGCAGGGAACCCAGAATGCAGAGCCGTAAGCGCGGGATCGCGGGAATGTCGTGCCGAGTGTTGCGCACGCCGTCTGGCATGTGAGTTGCACACTCTGGGTGATCGAGTAGTCATCACCCTTTTCGGGACCGAACGTCCGATGCCCACACTGGAAGATGCCCGCGATACCTATCCCGCCTCGGTAGCATGGCTGGCCTCGCGGCTGGAACTTCCGCATCTACTTAACCAGCGGCAGTTGTTTGGCTGTGGTGTGGAGATCGGGGTGCAGCACGGCGAGTTCTCTGAGGTGATCCTCGACGCATGGCGCGGCCGGCACCTCATATCGGTCGACCCGTGGATGACGGAAGCCACCGAGCAATACGTGGACATTGCCAACGTCAGCCAACCGCAGCACAACGCACTGTATGAGGAAACGAAGCAACGCCTGTCCCGATTTGGGTCGCGGAGTTCCGTCTGGCGCATGACCTCACTCGAGGCCACGGCGCATATTCCCGACTACAGCCTCGATTTCGTGTACATCGACGCCCGGCACGACTACGAGTCGGTGATGGAGGACCTGAATGCGTGGCACTCGAAGGTGCGTCCCGGTGGCGTGCTGGCGGGGCACGACTATGTCGATGGCCATTTTGCGGCTGGTCTCTTTGGCGTCAAGCGGGCGGTGGACGAGTTCTTCGGCGCCCGTGGCGTGACGGTGTACCCTACGCTCCTCGACACGCCGTGGCTGACCTGGATCACGGTCGTTCCGCTCCCTGCGGCCGATGCGTCGGGACGCCAATCCGGCTAACTCACCTCGTCCACTTCGTCCGCTGGCGAGTTCAGCTTGTTGCGCAGCGTGCGCACGCTGATGCCCAGCAGGTCGGCCGCCTTGGTCCGGTTCCCGCCACCGCTAGCGGCGTGGCCACCGCCGCCGAATACGGCGTCGGCACTTCCGCGGCCGGCGGCGAGAAAGGCGGCGGAGGAATGACCGGGAATCTGCGTACCGGGCCTGCAACCCGCGTGGTGGGCACGTAGTTCGGTGAAGTCCGCACCAATCAGGGGCGGCGAGTCACCGGATCTGGCGGATGTCAGCATCCGGGATGTCGTACCAAAACCCCTCATTGAGGAACGCAGGAGCCACCTGTGCAATATCGGCGCTGGTCGCCCCCTGGTGGCGAAGTGCTCGCTCCCACGACGCACGCACGGTATCCGTCATCTGGTCAACGATAGCTTCTGCCTCCGACGTGGACAGGCCGAACTGGGGGGCCCCAGCGATCAGGTTTACCCGTCGGGCGAGGCGCCCGTGTGGCCCTGCGACCATCGCGAGGAAACGCTCGTGTTGTCCGGGCGTCGGCGCGGGCGTGATATCGAACGCGGGCGCCAGGTGCCAGGCGGCCGTCGGCGCGACGAGCGCGTGATTGCGTGGATGATCGTCCGTGTTCGACACGAGCGCATTGTAAACCATGCGACGGAACAACTCGAGGCGATCAACCCCGGGGCGTTCAGAACGACGCTGTAGCTCCGCCTCGAGGAGGAGGTAGGACCAACCGCTCCGGTCGATGACGCCCTCATCGCCGTTGAGCAGCGTCAACCCACTCAGCAGTCGATGACGCCAATACCCACCATCGCCCGCCGGGTTGGCGTCCCGGTCGAACCGGCGCACAAGGAGCACACTGCGGTCGCCGACGCCGACCACCCGCGTGCGGGGCGTCCGAATGCCGCAGTCCTCAGCCAGGGCGAGCAGGCCAGCCTCAACGACGGCCGAGTTCCACGTATCCTCCCGTGAGGGAAACTTGGCGAGCCAGAGCGAGCCCTCATCCTCGACCACGTTCTTCGGGCGCGCCCCCCCCATCAGGCTGCCGGGTTGTTCGAGCAGCAGGCGTGCTTGCTGCATGCGGGTATCGGCCGGAGACTCGGACCCGCGCTCGATTACCTCGGCGGCTTGCAGGAGATCCGTCAGACGAAGGACTCGGTTGAATGACCGAATGGGAGGGGGCGGGGCCTGACCTCGGCCAAAGGTGAGGGCTCCAGCGCGATCCTCTGGCGCTTCAAGCAGGTAGTCCATCTCGTCGAGATCAGTCCTCCCCATCGCGTCCTGAATCACGAGCCGCCCCCAGGCGTCGGGGGACGCATCGCGCAAGGCACCGAACATTCCGTCACTTCGCGTCGAGATATACGTGCGATCCTCAAGCGGCAACTCGATGTCGTCCAGCGGAACGGCGTTGCGGCGGTCGAGGTAGGTGCGCCCGTAGCGGAATGCGCCGGAGGGACCAGCGAGCGTGGGGCGATACACGTAACGGCCGCAGGTCACCACATCCATGGACTGGGGCATCTGCACGTACACGAAGCACTCCCGAGGCGGAGGCAACGGGAGCGACTTGGTTCGACGCTGACGGGGCGGCATGGTCTCTCCGGCGAACTAGAAGTCGTTGGATACCGAGATCGGCGGCGACGCGCGCCGTCCGTGCCGGGCGAGGTCGAGCACGAGTCCGTCGCGGTCTATCCCGGGTTCCGCCACGAGATCGAGGTGGGGCAGCAGGCCGAGCACCCAGAGCACGCGCGCGAACGCACCAATGCCGGTACCGGCAACTCCAGCCTCCACGGCACGCACGGTGTTGATGGAGAGTTCGGATCGCGTCGCGATGTCCTGCAGCCGCAACCCACGGCGCACACGGGCAGTCGCGATCCTCTCCCCAAGCGCGCGGAGGGCGGCATCCACAACAATGGGATTCTCTCGGACTGGACGGTTCATAATATCAGTATAATGATAAAATGCGCTAGATAAATGCAATATACTGATAGTTTAGTCCGCTGGCAAGTCCTGGCAGTCGAGGTATGCCGCCGACGCGGTATCCTGTCGCGGCGAGCGATGTCGACGGCGGAACCCCAGTGAAGTGGAAGTGCGGAGTCGCGGGCACGAACCGTGGTCCGCGGCGACGGGTTGAACGCCAAGGCACGCTGGAAGGCGCCGATGCTCTCCACTTGGCGCCCCAACTTGGCCAGCGCCACTCCGAAGTTGTTCCAGACGTCCGCATTGGCACTGTCGATCATGATTGCCGCCTTCTACTCGACGGCTGCCTCAACGAACCGGCCGTGCGCCTCGTGTTCGACGGCGGCAAGCAGGTGCGCATGGCATAATTGTGCGCCGTAAACGCCGATCAAGCCGGCAGTTCGTCCTCTTCCTCGGCCGGCGAGTTCAGCTTGTTGCGCAGCGTACGCACGCTGATGCCCAACAAGTCGGCCGCCTTCGTGCGGTTGCCGCCCGTGGCTTCGAGGGCCTTCTGGATGAGCACGCGCTCGGCGTCGTTCACATTCAGCGACGATAGCAGGA
>CAYHCW010000346.1:0-3811 GCA_964355025.1 uncultured Gemmatimonas sp.
TGAAGATCGTGGCGTACTGATCCCGGTACGCCTCATGTTGACCCGTTCAGCCCTTGGTCCGTGCCTTGGGAAAAAACGAGACGACGACGACCTGCCCTCGGAAGTCGGAAAGGCGCAGTGCCTTCTCCCGCACGCCGGCCTTGGAGGCGCCGGGCAGGGAGAAATCGGGCGCCAGATCACCGATCTGGGGGCCGTCGCCGCCCTGCGCCCAGGTGCGCGTCGCGGCCAGACCCAGCAGGGCGGCAGCGGCGACGGTGAGCGGGAGGACGCGGAGTGCCATCGATTAGTGCTCCTCTGGTGTAGGACAGCGTAACGGACGAACTTCGTATGTACACCACAAACGCAGCGGTCGGCAACTTTGTTGCCGACCGGCCTGGCGACGGGAGGGCTGATGTCGGACGAGCTTGACAAGGTACTGGACAAGTTGGCGAAGGACGTCGAACTGGCCGTCCATGCGCTGTATCGGGGCGAGGCACGGCAGGCGACGGTGAGGGCACGCACCGGTCACCTCGTGCGCGATGCCGCGACGGCGTTGCGTTCCCGCGTGACGGACGGTCCGGCCCCCGGCGCCCCCGGCGCCCCCGGCGCCGAGTCGGCGCGCACCCCGGCGACGTCTCCATCCGTGGCTGGTGCCGCCGTTGGGTGGACGCGCGAGGACGGCGAGGCGGTGATGAAGTGCGTCACCTCCTGGCTGCCCATGGGCTCACCGGCCACGGCCCCGCTCGACTCCAAGTGCATCTCGTCCGGTCGCGAGATGATTCCGAGTTGGGGCGAGCGCGAGCGCGCCCGCGCCGCCCTCCGCAAGCTCACCCCGTCGTAACAACGGTTCGCCGCTGCACGTCGAACTCCATATCTCCCCACCACGATGACCGAGCCGCAGCAGCCCACCCAGAAGTTCGACGCGGTCACGACGCCGGTAGGCATCACGACCGTCTGCCCGCAGTGCGGCGTGTCGCTCGACGTGCTCACCACCTCGTGCGGGCGCTGCGGTGCGGTGATCACCGACGGCGGTCCGGACGGCGCGCGTGCCGAGAAGGTGCGCCAGCGGCTGCAGTCGCAGATCGGCGGCAGCTATCAACTGGGCGCGCTCATTGGCCGTGGTGGCATGGGCATCGTGTTCAGGGCGCGCGAAATCACGCTCGAGCGCGAGGTGGCGCTCAAGGTGCTCGCGTTCGACCCGGTGCTGAACCCCGAGGCCTTTGTCCGCTTCGAGCGTGAGGCCCGCCTGGCCGCGCGGCTCGACCACCCGAATATCGTGCCGATCTTCGCGGTCGGGCAGGGTGAGGGCATCGCGTTCTACACGATGCGCTTCGTTCGCGGCGGCAGCGTCGAGGGGCTGCTGGCCGACCACGGCGCCCTGCCGCTCGACCATGCCGTGCGCCTGTTGCGCGACGTCGCGTCGGCGCTGGACTTTGCTCACGGCCAGGGCGTGGTGCACCGCGACATCAAACCGGCCAACATCCTGCTCTCCGACAGCGGCCACGCGATGGTCGCCGACTTCGGCATCGCGCGGGCATTTGGCGGCGACGCGGCCACCACCTCGTCGGCTTCCCACACCGGTGTGGTGGGTTCGCCGGCGTACATGGCGCCGGAGCAGTGGCGCGGCGAGAAACCCGACGGGCGCGCGGACCAGTACGCACTCGGTGTGCTGGCCTTCGAACTGCTCGCCGGCCGTCGGCCCTTCATGGATGTTTCCATGCAGGAACTCCTGCGCATGCACCTGGGCGAAGAACCGCCGACACTGGAGAGCGTGCGCACGGGTCTTCCCGCCAACGTCAGCCTGGCGATCCAGCGCGCGATGGCCAAGGAGCCGGCCGACCGCTTTGCCACGTCGATGGCGTTTGTGGATGCGCTGGCGGGCGACGCCGCGGTGGGTGCCGTGCGCACGGTTCGCCGGCCGCCTGCGGTGGTCCGCGCGGCACCGTCGCGCCGTTGGGCGGGATACGCCGCGGCCGTGCTCCTGCTCGTGGCGGTTGGCACGCCGCTGTACCGGTATCGCGAGCGCACGCTGGAGCAGGCGCGCGTGGCCGCGTTGGCGCAGCAAACCGCCGTACCCGTTGCCGCTCCGGCAGCGCCGAGCGCCGACACGCTGTCAGAGCGCCTGGTGCGCGAGCTGGGTGAGACGCGCAAGATCGCCGTCGACGCGCAACGCCGCGCCGAGCGTGCGGAATCGATGCAGCAGCAGGAGGCTGCGGCCAGCGCACCGGCGGGGCCAGGGGTTGGTCACGTTGGGGTGATGGTGCGGGGTGGCGCTCCGCGGCTGTTTATCGACGACAAGGAAGTGGCGGCGTCGACGCCGGCAATCCTCCGGGTCGCACCCGGCCGGCACGTGGTGCGCGTGGCCGAAACCGGCCGGCAATACGTCCCGGCGCAGTACGTCATCGACGTTGCGGTCGGCGATACCAGCCGACTGCAGTTCAGCGATCCGCGGCTGGCGAATCGCGAGTTCCTGCAGGTCCCGCAGCGCGGGCAGCAGCCGGGCCAGGGGGGCCAGGGGGGCCAGCAGCAGCGCACGCCACCGCCGGCAGACGAAGGAACGGCATCGACGAATCCGTTCTTCATGCCCGATCGCCAGTGGCGGCTGCTGTCGCCGCAGGAGCAGGCCGTCGCCAAGGCGAGGTGGGAGCGATTGTCCCCCGAACAGCAGCGCAAGGCGATGCGGGATGTTCGCCTCCGCGATACGACGCGCGTGAACTTCCCGCGCCGGCCCCAGTCCTAGCCGACGAGCACTCGCAGCGCGCTGGGCACGACGCGCACGGTCACGGTGCGACCGGCGGCGTGATGGAGGTCGCCGTCGAGCCCAATAGTTGGCGGCGTGTCGAACACGAATACCGCCTGCGCCGCGCGTACCGCCGTGACTTTGGGGTGCGTGAGGTGCGTGCCGCGCACGGCGCGGACGAAGAGCGGGATGCGCGCGAGGCGCTGCACGTCCCCGACGCTGATGAAGTCCAGCAGCCCGTCATCGATGCGCGCTGTCGGTGCGATGCGAAAGGCGCCGCCGAAGTTGAGGCCATTGGAGATGATGAACATCATGCGGCGCACCGGTGCGGTGTCGCCCATGACGTCGGCCTGCACGTCGAAGCCGCGATAGCGGAAGAGGTGCTTGAGCGCGGACGCCATGTACACGGCACTGCCGCGCAGCCGCGTCGGGCGCCGGCTGTCGAGTGTCACGGCGACGTCGAAGCCGAAGCCGGCGACGTTGAGAAACCACTGATCGTCGACGCTGCCGAGGTCCACGCGTTGCTCGCGCGTGCCGTACGCGACGAGCGCGGCCATGGCCGCGTGGTCGGCGGCGGGTGCCGGCAGGTTTTTGGCGAAGTCATTGCCGGTGCCGTTGGCCAGGAAGGCCATGCGCGCCGGCGACCCGAGGCGGGCGAGGGCGGCGGCGCACTTGCCCCACGTGCCGTCGCCACCGGCGACGGCGATGGTCGTGGCGCCGTCGCGCACGGCGTCCCGCACCACGCGTCCTTCATCGTCCGCGGCCGACGTGGTGCGGATGTCGGTGATGCCGTGCGCGGCGAACAGCGCCGTCAGGCGCGGGAGCAACCGTGCGCCAGCACCGCGGCCGGAGGCGGGGTTGATGATGACCGTCGTATGCACGACGGTAGAATACGACAGAGTGCGACAGAGTGCGACAGAAGACGACAGAAGCCGACAGAGGGGCCAGCGCGGACGCGGGCCCCTCTGTCGTACTCTGTCGTACTCTGTCGTACTCTGTCGTTCTCTACTTCGCCAGATTGCGAAGTACATACGGCAGAATGCCGCCGTGCTTGTAGTAGTTCAGCTCTTCCGGCGTGTCGATGCGGCTGCG
>CAYHCW010000347.1:0-3811 GCA_964355025.1 uncultured Gemmatimonas sp.
CACCTTCACAATCGAAACCAGGTCGCCCCCAGACTGACTATTCAATATAGCAGGGTGTCGGCCAATTGAGGATATGGATACCGGATCCCGATACAGGACATCGACTTACGATCGCGAATCGCGATCACAAATCGCAATCCTCAGATCGAAATCCGAATTCCGAATCCTGAATCAGCCCCTCTACGACTCCACCCGGTTCCTCCCGCCATTCTTCGCCAGGTACAGCTTCTCATCCGCCCGCTTGAACAGCAGTGCCTTCCCCGCCTCGCCCGCGCGGTACGTCGCCACGCCCATGCTCACCGTCACCCGCACCGTCACGCCGCCGTGCGGCACCACCAGCGCCTCGATGCGCTGCCGCAGGCGGTCGGCCAGCTCCACCGCGCCCTCCGGCGATGTCTGCGGCAGGATCAACGCCAGTTCCTCGCCGCCAATGCGCGCACACACGTCCACCGTGCGCACGCCGGCGGCCAGCGCCGCCGCCACCTGCACCAGCACCGCATCGCCCGCGTCGTGACCGTACGTGTCGTTGACCTTCTTGAAGAAGTCGATGTCGCAGATCACCAGCGCGCACGCGCCGCCAAACCGGTCGGTCTCGTTCAGTACGCGCTCGAGCTGCTCGTCGAAGTGCCGCCGGTTCCACAAGCCCGTGAGCGCGTCCGTGCGCGAGCGCCGGCTCGTCTCCGCCAGTTCCCACGCCGCTTCGAGCGCGTTCACCGCCAACGCCGACAGCACGCTGCCGTTGCGGATCTCGAGGGCGCGCAGCACGCCCGTGCGTTCGGCGCCAACCACCAACGCCCCGATGGACTGCCCCGCGCGCAACATGGGCAGCACCGCGAACGAACCGGCCACAAAGCCGATGTCGTCGTCGCGCAGCACCCCGCCGCGCTCCACCAGGAAGCGCGCATCCTCCCAAAAGGCGGGGCTCGTCTCCTCGCACGCCGTACCCACCAGCGAACCCGGTTGCACCACGCCCTCCCGCATCAGCGCCGGCGCGTCCTTGGTGCACGCGGTCACGCTCCCCGCGCGCGCCGCGGCATCCCAGCGCACCAGGGTGGCGAAGTCGCCGCCGGTCACCTCGCAGGCATAGTCGCAGAGCTCGCGCTCAAGCGCCTCAGGCTCGTGCGTGCGCTGCAGGTCGCGCGCAATGCGCAGCATCGCCCGCGTAAAGCGGCTCTGCCGCGCCACCTCGTTGCGCGTGGTGAACAAGCTCACCAGCCGTCCCACCTGCGCAGCGTGCCGTGGCATCCAGTCGCGCAGCGCGTCGCGCCCGGTCGCAAACTTGCCGTCGGCGCACAGCACGATCGCGCCCGCCGGCTCGCCCGACGCAAATTTCACCGGACAGATGGCGATGGTCGGCTCGCCATCGCGGCGTTCGAACCCCACCATCTGCTCGGTGGCCGACCATTCCACCAGCGCGCGCTCGGCGGCGTCGCCCCACGCGCCGGCGGCCGGTGGCGACCCGTCCTTTGACCACGCCACTATCTCGTACCCCGGTGCGGCGCCGCCACCGGCTCGTCGCCAGAGCGTCACTTCGACGGCCCCGTGCTGCCGGGCCACGTCGTGCAAAAACGCACGCAACTCGTCAGCCAACTCCACGGCGTCACGCTCGGCGAGCATCGCCGAGTCGCCCCCGCGCAGCACCAGCGCCGGGTTGAGTGTCGGCCGGGGAACCGGCCGCAGCGCGACGGGCAAACTGCCGGGCACACTCCCGGACATCCCACCGGGCGAAGCGACGGGCGCGCCGCCCAGCCCACGGGCGGGCGCAGTGCCGTTGGTCACGCCACGCCGCCGCGCCAGCCGCACGCCGGCAAAGAGGCCTGCCGCACAGCCGAGCACGAAGAGCACGACGAAGTTGATCACGCGCTACGACGCCGGCGAGAGAATGCGTGCGGCGGCCACCGCGGCACCAAAGCCGTTGTCGATGTTGCACACCACCACGCCCGCCGCGCACGAGTTCAGCATAGTGAGCAGCGCGGCGAGTCCCTGAAAACTCGCGCCATACCCGATGCTCGTCGGCACGGCAATCACCGGAACACGCACCAGCCCGCCCACCACCGACGGCAGTGCGCCATCCATGCCGGCGACGACCACCACCACGCGCGCCGACCGCAGGGTCTCCTGTTGCGCCAGCACCCGGTGAATGCCGGCCACGCCAACATCCGCCACCCGGCGCGCGGCGTGACCAAAGGCGCGCAGCGCCACCACACACTCCTGCGCAACCGGCAGGTCGCCGGTGCCGGCGGTCACCACCAGCGCCCCGGTCTCTGCCGGCGGCAACGCCTCGGCCGGGCGCAACAGCACGGTGCGGCCGAGTGCGTCGATTTCTGCGGCGGGATACGCCGCCGCGAGTGCGGCACGCGCGGCGGCATCGGAGCGCGTCACCAGGAACCCATCGCCGCGCGCCGCCAACCGCTCACAGATCGCCAGCATCTGTTCGGGCGTCTTGCCCTCGCCGAATACGACTTCTGGGTATCCCTGTCGCAGCGCGCGGTGGTGATCAATCTGCGCGAACAGCAGGTCCTCCACCGGCGCGGCATCGAGGTGCGCCAGCGCGTCCTCAACGGTGCGCTTTCCCGCCGCCACGTCGGCGAGCAGCGCGCGCACGCGGTCGCGCATCACGCCACGGGCCCCGCGGCGGCGGCCGTCTCGCCCTGCGGCACCACCTGCATCCAGTCGCTGGCGAGGTAATCGCGGAAGATCCCCTCGACTTCATCGAATGAGTTCACCGCGTGCAGCCGGCGCCGCAGGTCGGCCGACCCGGGCAGCCCCTTCACGTACCAGCCGAGGTGTTTGCGGAACTCGAGTGCGGCCCCAATGAGGTCGGCCTCGTACTCCTGCACCATGCGCGCGTGCTCGAGCGCGGCCGCGAAACGCTCGGGCACCGTGGGCGTCGCCGGCATCGGCGTGCCGTCGATCAGGGCGCGCGCCTCGCGGAAGATCCACGGCTGGCCGTACGAGCCGCGCGCGATCATCACGCCGGCGCACTTGGTCTGCGTCCACATGCGATGCGCATCGGCCGCGGTCTTGATGTCGCCGTTGCCGAGCACGGGGATGTCCAGCGCCTCGACCACGCGGGCGATCTCGTCCCAGTTGGCCGAGCCGCTGTACATCTGCGTGCGCGTGCGCGCGTGCAGCGCGAGCATGCGCGCACCGGCGTCCTGGCAGCGCAGTCCGATGCCCACCGGGTCGCGGCGGTCTTCGCTCCACCCGCTGCGAATCTTCACCGTCACCGGCAGGTGCGTGCCCGCCACGACGCCGCGCACGACCGCCTGCACGAGGTCGAGATCCTTGAGGCAGCCCGACCCGCCGTTGCGGCGGACAACCTTCTTCACCGGGCAGCCAAAGTTGATGTCGATGTAGTCGGGCTGGAACACGTCGGTGACCAATCGCGCCGCCTCGCCCATCGCGTCGGGCTCGGCGCCGAAGATCTGCACGCCAATCGGGTGCTCGTCGGGCCCGAACCGCAGCTTGCTCAGCGTCGCCTGGTTCTCCCGCCGAATGCCCTCGGCCGACAGGAACTCCGTCACCACCACGTCCGCGCCATAGCGGCGGCAGAGGCGCCGGAACGGCGACTCCGACACCCCCGCCATCGGCGCCAGAAAAACGGGCACCGCCACGGAGACAGGGAACGGAAAAGTGGGCATCCTCAGCAACCTAAGGCGAAGGCCAAGTCCGTGCAATGACACGATTTGACTTCACTCACACCGGGCGGTAAATTTGCTGGCACAGTCAATTATTCTGCGTCACCGGGGCTCAGCATGGAACTACGTGAATTCTTTTCCGAAGAGGCCGTTCAGCTCGAACTGGCCGG